>DHJM01000118.1:44387-45547 GCA_002404335.1 Gemmatimonadales bacterium UBA4720 | reverse complement strand
GTCTCGCGCGACCGCTATTGGGGGACTCCGCTTCCGATCTGGGTCTGCGATCGGAACGACGCGCATGCGGAAGCTGTCGGCGGATACGCGGAGCTGTCGGAGAGGTCCGGTACCGCGCTCGCCGACAACTTCGACCCGCACAAGCCATTCATCGATCGCTACAGCTGGCAATGCAAATGCGGCGGCGAGATGAAGCGCACGCCCGAGGTGATCGACGCCTGGTTCGATTCCGGATCGATGCCATTCGCGCAGTGGCATTTCCCGTTCGAGAACCGCGACAAGCTCGAGCGCTACTACCCCGCGGATTTCATCGCCGAGGGAATCGACCAGACTCGCGGCTGGTTCTATTCGTTGCTCGCGATCGCCACCGGTCTCGGTGATGCGCTGCCGAACAACCTGCTCGCCCACGAGGCGCATACGCCGGGTGTCGGCGACACCGCGCCTTATCGAGCGGTCGTCGTCAACGACCTCGTTCTCGACGCCGATGGACAGAAAATGTCCAAGCGGCTCGGAAACATCATCGACCCCGCGTCCGTGATTCCGCTCTACGGTGCCGATGCGGTTCGACTCTTCCTCACGACTTCGAGCCAGCTCTGGACGCCGCGCCGCTTCGACGAGGCCGGGATCCGCGACACAGCCGGGCGCTTCCTCCTCACGTTCAAGAATGTCTACACCGGCATTTTCGCGGAATACGCGAATTTCGGCTGGGCGCCGTCCGACAAGGATCCGGCGCCGCATGATCGGCCGCTGCTCGACAAATGGGTTCTGTCGCGGCTTGCCACGGTCGAGCGCGAAGCCGACGAGCTCCTGAATCGCTACGAGGCCACCAACGCCGCCAAGGTAGTAATGACTTTCTTCGACGAGGACGTGTCGAAGTGGTACGTGCGCCAAAGCCGCCATCGCTTTTACGACGTCGATGACGCCGACAACCGTGCCGCGTTCGCGACGCTGCACGAAATCCTCGCCGTCACGTGCCGGCTGCTGGCGCCATTCGCTCCGTTCATCACCGACTGGGTCCATCGCGAGCTTACGGGCAGCTCGGTGCATCTGGCAGCGTTCACGCGCGGGCCGTTGGGGGTGGGCGCGATCGATGTCGATCTGGAGCGTTCGATGGCGCACATTCGGACCCTCGCTACGCTGGGCCGCGCGGGCCGCGAGGA
>DHJM01000118.1:38030-44292 GCA_002404335.1 Gemmatimonadales bacterium UBA4720 | reverse complement strand
TGTCGGAGCTGAGCCCGCTCCTGGCGGCCGAGCTCAACATAAAGAAGGTCGAATTCATCTCCAGCGCTGACGATCTAGTAACTTTAAAGGCTAAGCCGAATTTCAGATCGCTTGGCAAGAAATTCGGCAAGGATACCCCCCTCGCCGCCGAGGCGGTGCAGGCGCTTAGCAGCGACGCACTGAGGGAGTTCGAGGCGGGGAAGCCGCTTTACGTTTCGGTAGGCAATGAGTCGCGGGAGCTTGGCCACGAGGATCTGACGGTCGTGCGGACTGCTTCCGGCGAGTTGGTGGTGAAGGAAGAAGGTGGCTATTTTGCCGCGCTCGATTCGGTTGTAACGCGCGACCTGCGACTCGAAGGACTCGCGCGCGAGATTGTGAGCCGCGTTCAGAGGTTGAGGAAAGAATTGGGTTTCGCCGTAAGCGATCGCATCACGCTATTCATTGCGGGTGGTGCGGAGATTCAGGAAGCGGTGAACGCGTTCCAGAAATGGATCGCCGATGAGGTACTCGCTCTCAAGGTCAGAGTGGGCGAGCAAATCGACGGAACACACGCGACGCATACGTTCGACCTTGATGGGCAGAGCGTTGAAGTCGCCTTGGAGAGGGTAGGCTAGAAATGGCAACTGCAGCCAACAGCAAGAAACCGAAGGCGATGCCGAAGAAGAGCCTTCAGCATTTTGAGAAGCGCCTGCTCGAGGAGCGGAAGCGCGTCCTCAAGGAGCTGGGGCACTACGACGAGACTTTCGGATCGACTCCACAGAGTGCGGACGGCAATCTGAGCGCGTATTCCTTCCACATGGCAGACCAGGGAACGGACGCAATGGAGCGCGAGAAGGCGTTTCTGTTCGCGAGCCAGGAAGGCCGTTTCCTCTGGCACATCGACGAAGCGCTCCGACGGCTCTATCGCAATCCTGAGCAATTCGGCAAGTGTCACAACTGCGGGCTGGAGATCAGCTTCGAGCGTCTCGACGCACTGCCGCACGCCAGGTATTGCATCGAGTGCAAGCAGCGCGAAGAAGATGGAAAGCGCAAAGCCTAATCCGCCCCTCTTCTGGGGCACGCTGATCACGGTGGTGGCAGCCGATCTGGTGACCAAGCTGATCGCCGCGTCGACGCTTTCGCCGCAGCACATCCCCCACGAGATCCTGGGCAATCATCTGCGGCTGACGCTCGTTTACAATCCGGGCGCCGCGTTCGGGCTGAATCTTGGCATCTACTCGCGGTGGATATTCATGGCCCTGACGGCCGGCGCGCTCGTGATTCTCGGGCGGCTATACAAGGCCACGCGTCAGGGTGATTTCCTGCGCACGATCGCGCTCGGCCTCGTCTGCGGCGGCGCGGTGGGAAATCTGATCGACCGCATCCGGTCGGCAACGGGCGTGGTGGACTTCATCGACGTTGGAGTGCGCGACCTTCGGTGGCCGACATTCAACGTCGCCGACATGGCCGTGAGCGTGGGTGCGTTCCTCCTCGCCTGGGTCCTTTGGGGAGAAGAACGATCTTCCGCGCCTTCGGTCGCAGCCACCCCAGTGTCGGATACGCCGGCGGAGAGCTAGGCTCTGAGCGACGTCAAAGAGTTTCCCGTCGAGGCGGACAGCAATGTCCGCCTCGATCTCTTTATTGCCAGCAGAGCCGAGCTCTCGCGGACCCAGGCGGCGACTCTGATCGCTCAGGGACACGTGCAGGTCGATGGGCGGCGCGAAAAGGCGAGCTACCGGCCGGAGACCGGGGAGCTGGTGCGGATCGAGATCCCTGCGTCCGAGAAGCGGACGATCTCAGGCGAAGACATCCCCGTGAGCGTTGTTTACGAAGATGACGCGCTTCTGGTGGTGGACAAGCCCGCCGGGATGGTCGTGCACCCGGCACCCGGGAACTGGACCGGCACGCTCGTGAACGCCCTGCTGGGGCGTGGGGGCAGTCTCTCGAGCGAGGGCGAGCCGGAGCGGGCAGGGATGGTCCACCGGCTCGACAAGGAGACTTCGGGCCTTCTGGTGGTCGCCAAGACCGACCGGGCGCACCGGCTTCTGAGCGCGGCGATCGCCGCCCGGCGGGTCGTCCGCCGGTACGCGGTCATGACCTGGGGTCATATCTCGGCGGACGCTCTCACGATCGACAAGCCGATAGCCCGTGATCCGCGAGACCGGAAGCGCATGGCAATCGTCATTAAGGGTCGGCCGGCCAAGACCGACCTCATACGCCTTGCTCGGTTCGATGCGGGGGACCTTCTTCGTGCCCATCTCCATTCAGGACGGACTCATCAAATCCGCGTTCATCTCGCGTCTATCGGCCATCCTGTCATGGGCGACGACGTGTATGGCGGGGGCGGAGGACGTCGTGTGGCCGGACTTCCTCCCAAGCGGCACTTCCTGCACGCGGCCTGGCTCGCGTTCAATCACCCCGTGACCGGCGAGCCGCTCGATTTTCGGTCTCCGCTACCGGAGGATTTGCGCAACGCGCTGGCGGTGATCGCCGGTGAGCACGCCCTGGCGGACGGGATCGACCCGCTTACGGCGTTCCGATTCTATGAGTGATGCCGTCGCGCTCCCGCCGGAGCAGGTCGTCGAGGAAGAGCCGCACGTACCGACCCGCCGCCTGCTCGTGTTCAACATTGGCGACAGCTCCTTCGCGTGCGACATGGACTCATTTCGAGAGATAGTTCCCATGCAGCACATCACGAGGCTGCCGGGAGCACCCGACACGGTGCGCGGGCTCATCAATCTTCGCGGGACCATCGTTACCGTGATTGACGGCGGCACCTCGCTCGGCAAGACGGCTCGCGGGCGGGCGGAAGGACTGATCCTGCTGGTCGACTATTTCGACCGGTGGATCGGAATCGGCGTTGACGACGTTCGCGACATTCAGGATGTGGCAATAGATCAATTCGGGGCGGCGGATCAGGCGGAAATCCCGCTCGTGGGCGCGGTAACTGGAGCAGTCGAGATCGAGGGGAAGCGCGTCCTCGTGCTCGACATCAAGACAGTGGTTCAGCAAGTCATCGGACAAGGGAGGTAGGGTGAGCAGTACAGTGCTGGTTTGCGACGACGCGGTGTTCATGCGGACGATGGTAAGTGACATTCTTTCCCAAGCCGGATTCACGGTCGTTGGAGAAGCGGAAAATGGGAAGCAGGCTGTTGAGAAATATCAGCAGCTGAAACCCGATCTGGTGACGATGGACATCATCATGCCGGAAATGGGCGGGATCGAGGCGGTGAAGCAGATTACCCAGATGGATCCTGCCGCGCGGATACTCATGTGCAGCGCCATGGGGCAGCAGGCCCTGGTGCAGGAAGCGCTTCAGGCCGGAGCGCGCGACTTCGTGGTCAAGCCGTTCCAGCCGAGCCGCGTTCTCGAAGCGGTGCAGCGGGTGCTCGCCTAGGTGGATACCGGTCGCTACGCCAAGCTTTTTCTCTCGGAAAGCCGTGAAAACCTCTCCGAGATAAACAACGCGCTCCTCGAGTTGGAGCGCGGCGGGAGCGACACGGCTATACCGCGCCTTTTTCGCGCGGTTCACACGATGAAGGGCATGGGAGCCGCGATGGGCTACACTTCGGTGGGAGAGCTGTCCCACGAGCTGGAGACGCTGCTCGACAAGCTCAGGAACGGCGCGCTCGTGGTAACGCGACCGATCATCGACACGCTGTTCTCCGGCGTGGACGCGCTCGAGCAGGCGGTGGACCTCGCAACGGGTGCGGCTCCGCAGCAGCTGGACGTGAAGGACATCATGGCCCGCATCCGGGCGGCCTCGAGTGAGGAGACAGCACCGACCTTCACGTCGGAATTCGCCATTGTGCCGGTCGACAAGAAAGCACCGGCCCACTCGGGATCTTCGGCTCCTGCTTCCCAGGCGCCGCAAAAGACGTCCCGGCATATCCGCATCGATGCAAGGCGGCTCGACACTCTGATGAACGTCGTCGGCGAGCTCGTGATCGCGCGCGACCGCATCCAGAAGATCGCCGAGCAGCTGGGCGACGAATCGCTGCTCGAGGCGACGCTGCGCGCCTCCCAGATCCTGGCCAACCTCCAGAACGAGATCATGACGAGCCGCATGGTTCCGGTCTGGCAGATATTCGAGCGCTTTCCGCGTGTCGTGCGCGACACCGCGCGCTCGCTCGGAAAAGAAGTGGATTTCAAGATCGAAGGCCGGGAGATCGAGCTCGATCGCTCGATGCTCGACGAGATGGGCGAGCCCGTTCTGCATCTGCTCCGGAACTCGCTCGATCACGGCGTCGAGACGCCGGACGATCGCGAGAAAGCCGGAAAGCCGCGCGTCGCCACTCTGATCCTTACGGCGGAGCGTGACCGCGCGACGGTGCTCATACGCGTGACCGATGATGGCCGCGGAATCGACCAGTCGCGAGTGCTGCCGCGCGCCAAGAAGCTGGGTCTGGTAGAGCAGGGCACCACCAAGCTGTCCGAGCAGGAACTGGTCTCGATCATATCACGGCCCGGGTTCTCCACGGCGGAGAAGGTGACCGAGATCTCGGGGCGCGGCGTCGGATTCGACATCGTCGCCACACGGGTACGCGCGCTCGGCGGCTCGCTCGAGGTGCATACCGACGCGGGGCTCGGCACCAGCGTGAGCATGCGTCTTCCTCTCACGCTCGCCATCTCGCGCGCCCTCCTGGCAAGAGTCGACAAGGAGGTTTACGCGATCCCTCTCACGCACGTACTCGAGACATTCAGCCTCTCGCAGCCGATGCTGCTCGAGTCGAAGGGCAGGCAGGTCGTGGCCATCCGCGACGATCTGTTCACGGCTATCTGGCTGCGTGAGCGCGTGGGGCTGCCCGCGGCAGCCACCGCCGCCAGCGGTCAGGTCGTGCTCATCGAGCTGGCTGAGCGTCGCGCGGCGCTCATCGTCGACGAGTTCATCGGCCAGCAGGAAATCGTCGTCAAGCAATTTGACGGCGTGAACGCCAGCAAGACTCTTTTCAGCGGCGCGACCATCCTTGGTGATGGATCGCCCGCACTCATCGTGGACGCCTCCAGTCTCCTCTGAAATGACCAATCCCCGCAATACACCATCCGGCGATAGCGTTACCACGCTCCTCAGCAGTGCGCGTCTCGACGCGCTGCGCGAGGTTGCCAACATTGGCGCCGGCCACGCCGCGACCGCGCTCTCTACGCTGACTGGCACGCGCATCATGATCAGCGTCCCGATGGTGAACATCGTGCCGCCCGGCGATTTCGTCCCGGAGATCGCTCCCGGCGTCGAGATCGTCGCGGTGCAGATGGTGATGAGCGGCGACATCGGCGGGCAGACGGTGTTCCTCCTCGCAACCTCCGCGGGTCTCAGACTCGCCGAGCGGATGCTGCGGCGAGCGCGCGGGACATCCCAGAGCCTTGGCAAGCTAGAGCAGTCAGCGTTGAAGGAAGCGGGCAACATTCTCGCCGGCGCGTATCTCACCGCGCTCAGTGAGTTCCTCCGCATGCGCCTCATGCTCTCTCCGCCCACGCTCACGACCGGGAAGACCGAGGAAGCTCTGAAGACGCTGGGGGACCACGCGCCACAGGCCGAGTCTCCGATCCTTTGCGTGGAGACGGAGTTCTTCCTCGAGGAGCCGGTGGAGAGCTTGCACGGATTCTTCCTGCTCGTCCCCGACCCGAAGGCATTCGACGCCATCTTCCGCGCCGTGCGCGTAGAGTAGCCCATGAGCGCAGCGGCAACTGCCCGCCCATCGGCAGCCGCTCAAGGCGGTGAGATCGACATCCTGCGATCGTTCGCCCGCCGAATCGATCCTTCGGACGCGGGCGCGTACAACAATCTCGGCGTCCTCTATTTCCGAAAGGGGCTGACGGACGAGGCGATCGTCGCGTTCTCCCGCGCCCTCGCGCTCGACGAGCGGATGGGCGTAGCGAGACGAAATCTTGAGATCGCGTACGGAGACAGCGGCATCGTCGAGCGGCGCCTGCAGGAGCTCGACGAGCGGCTGCGCGCCAATCCGGAGGACCTCGAGGCGCTGGTTCAGAGCGGGATCGCGGAGAAGACGGCCGGCCGGATGGAGCGCGCGCACGCTCTCTTTCAACGCGCGATCGAGCTCGATCCAGACAGCTCCGTTCTCCATTTTCTGCTCGCCGAGACTCTCTACAACCGCGGTCTACACGAAGACGCGATGCGCTCGGTCAAGCGGTCGATCGAGCTGAACCCGGAGAATCCCGACGCCCTTTATCTGATTGGCTTCATACTCGGCGATCTGGGCCGCGGTGAAGAGGCGGCCGAGGCGAATCGACGCGCCGTGATGCTGAATCCGACGCTGGTGCGGGC
>DHJM01000118.1:25611-37959 GCA_002404335.1 Gemmatimonadales bacterium UBA4720 | reverse complement strand
CTGAGGCAGAAGGGCTACTTCCAGGAAGCCCTGCGCGAGTACGAGAGGGCAATCGAGGGCGGAGAAGCAAACGCGGAAGTGCTGCAGGCTATGCTGGAGCTGTACCTGTTGCAGCGCGACACGGGCGCCGCGATCGCCACCGCCGAGCGATTCGCGCGCGAGTTCTCACCGACGGCAAAGACCTGGAACGGCCGTGGCGTCGCGCTGCAGCTGGAAGGACGCCACGCCGAGGCGGAGCAGAGCTACACGAAGGCGCTCGAGATCGACCCGAGCTACCCGTTCTCGCACAACAACCTGGGCGTCCTCTTCTGGCACAAGAGCGACACCAAGTCCGCGATCAACTCGTTCAGGCGCGCGTTGCAGGCACCGGCTCCTCCGGTCGAAGCCCGACTGAACCTCGCCCTCGGGTTGTTCAGGAGGAAGCACACGGAGCTGGCGCTCGAAGCCTATCGACAGGTGCTGAGCGCCGCGCCCGAGCACCCCGTCGCGTGGAACGGCATCGGTCTCATCCTCGTCGAGCTCGAGAAGTACGCCGATGCGCGGAACGCGTTTGCGCGCGCGATCCAGGCGAATCCCGATTTCGCCGAAGCGCACTACAACATGAGCTTCACGCTCTCCAACCTCGGCGACTTCGCCTCGGCGCTCCGCGAGACGAAGCGAGCGCTGGCGCTCGATCCGATGTACACGCCGCAGAAGCTCGAGCTGGCGATCGAGCTTCCGCACGAAGAGATCAGGCTCACCGTCGCTCCGCCGATCACCGAATCGGATACGACGGTCGACCACGTGGAGGATTTCCACTTCGACCCGGCCATCATCGAGGAGCTGTTCGCCGAGAAGCCGTTGCGAACGACACCAGCGTCGCAGGATGCGATGGCGGGGTTCTCGCTCGCTCGCGACCTGATCACGAAGGGTCTCTACGATCGCGCTCAGGCGGAGATCGCGCGCGTTCTCTCGCGCGGTGGCGACAAGGTTCTCGGTCTGGTGCTGGCCGGCGACGGATTCGCGGCCCAGGGACTTCACGGAGAGGCGCTCGAGAGATATCGGCGCGCGCTGGATATGGAGGAGACGAACACCTACGCGCGGCAAGGCACCGCTCGCTCGCTGCTCGCCCTCGGGCGCGCGGAGCAGGCGCGACCCTACGCCGAGGCTCTGGTCGAGGCCGGAAGCACCGATGTGAACCTGCTGCTCCTGGCCGCGGAAGCGCGCGTGGCATCGCTCGACAATCCGGGCGCTCGCGAAATCCTCGTCACGCTCAAGAAGAGCGAAGCCCGCAACGCCAACGTGTTGAAGCGAGTCGGCGACCTTTACGCGGCGCTCGGTGATTCCGTCGAGGCGATTGTGGCGTACCGCTCGAGCCTTGGCATCGACGAGCGCCAGGCGGAGACGAGGATCTCCCTCGGGCGGCTCCTCGCGAAAGCCGGCGACGACACGGGGGCGATCAGAGAGCTGGAGACGGTTCTCGTGGCCGCGCCGAATCACGATGCGGCAGTAGTGGAGCTGGTGGGGCCATATCGGCGCACCGGCCGGTCGCGGAGCGCGCTGCCACGGATCGTGGCGCTCATCCGCCGCGATGTCTATCACTTCGCCGCACTGATCGCGCTCGGCGAGATCCTGATCGACCTCGCTCGCGAAGGCGACGCCGTCCACGCGTTCGAGCGCGTGCTGAGATTCGATCCCAATCATGCCGAAGCGGTGCGCTACCGCCGGTTGCTGCTGCGAGGACGCGTCTAATGGCGATCGAAGGACCACTCCGCGAGCTCGGCATTCACGACGTCTTCCAGCTGCTCGACCTCAGCCGGAAGACGGGAACGCTGCGCGTGTATTCTCCCGAGAAGAACAATGAGGGGAGCGTCTATTTCGACGCAGGGACGATCGTCGCCGCGACGATGAAGAGCAACCCGCATCTTCTGGGAACTATTCTCGAGAGATCGGGCAAGGCGACCCCGGCGGACCTTGCCCGAGCCACCGCAATGCAGCGCGCGGGTGACAAGCGCCGGGTGGGGGAAATTCTCGTTGCCCACGGCATCGTGACGCCGCGCGACATCGATCGCTTCATGCGCCAGCAGATCGAGACCGTCGTCTTCGATCTTATGTCCTGGTCCGAAGGTTTCTTCTCGTTCACGGAAGAGCCGCCGCGTCCCATTCGCAAGGACATCGCGGTGCGCGTGAGCACCGAATCGCTGCTGATGGAAGGAGCGCGGCGTATCGACGAGTGGTCGCTGATGGCCGACAAGATTCCGGACGCGCGCGTGATCCCGCTGCTCGCAACCCTCGACGACGGCCCGGAATCGTTCATCGATCTCCTGCCTCGTGAATGGGAGGTGCTCTCGATCATCGACGGCGAGAGAAATCTCCACGAGATCGCGAAGCGTCTCGTGCTTCCCGAGTTCGAGGTGGCAAAGATCATCTACGGAATGCTGAGCACGGGCCTCATCGACATCTCGCTCCAGGGGACATGATGCCAATGTCTGAGTCGGCGCGGACGTTGTTCGCAACCGCAATTGGCGAGGCCGAGCAGACGGCGCTGCTGCTCGACTCCGCCGGCAAGCCCCTGGCCGGGAGTTACCTGGACCAGCGCGGGCGGGACATCTCCGCCGAAGTCGGCGCGGCGCTGAGCGGCGTCAGCACGGAAGTGACCAGGTCCATGCGGCTTCTCTTTATCGGCGACTGGACGGCGGTGGTGGTGGAGACCGATGCGGCAACCATTGCGCTTGCTCCTGCCTCGCAAGAGGCAGTCGTTCTGCTCGCTTCGTCGCTGACGGTTCCCCTCGGACTGGTCCGCCGCGTTCTCACGCGGTCGGTCGTGCTCGCGATCAACTGGATGCGGGGGCGCGCATGAAAGCACTTGCTCAGGTGGTGGCCACACTCTCGCATGTGCCGGGCGTTGTCGCGGCCATGGTGGTCGGCGCAACCGATGGGCTCATCGTCGAGACGAGCCCAATAATTGGCGGCGCCGGGGGGGTTACCGATCCGCGGAAGCATACCGCGGCCCTCGCCGCCTATCTTTATTCGAAGGTCACTCGCGCGTCTGACGCGGCCAGGCTTGGCACCCCAGCGTTCATGCGCCTCGAGGCCGAGCNNGACGCCAACCTGGGACGAGTGAGACTCGAGATGATGAGCGCAGCCCGAGAGAATTCATGAGCGATCCGACAGTGGCCGAGGGCTGGGTCGCGGCGCCACTTACGCGGCTGAAAGACGACGCACGTCTCATCTCGGGGGTTCTCCTCTACCCGAGTGGCCGCGCCGTCGGACAGTTCGGCTTCTCAAACGCCGCCGATGTGATGTCCATCTGCGCCCTCACGTCCGCCATCAACGCTTCGGCGCGGGAGCTGGGACGCCAGCTCGACGGCAAGCCTTTCTACGAGATGCACCATGCCGGAGCGGAAAGGCAGGTATTCATGGCCCGCGCTTCGGCCGGCGCGCAGGAATTCCTGTTCGTGGGCGTGTTCGACCGCGAGAGCTCGTTCGGCGTGGTGGAGATTTACTTCGCGGAGTTTCAGAAGGCGCTCGAGAGACTGCACCCAGAGAAGCAGGCCACTGGCGTAGGGCCGTCCGGTGATTTCGAGGGCGAGCTAAATCGCAGTCTCGATGCGCTCTTTGGCCCGATAGGAAAGCGCTAGCGTGTCAGTCGTCAACTACGGCACGCGCGAGATCACGTGCAAGATTGTCTACTACGGGCCGGGTAGATCGGGAAAGACGACCAACCTCCAGCACATCTACTCGCAGCTGCCGGAGGAGAGGAAGGGCAAGATGGTCTCCCTCGCCACCGAGACCGATCGCACCCTGTTCTTCGATTTTCTTCCGCTCGATCTCGGCACCATATCCGGGTTTGCGACCCGGTTTCAGCTCTATACTGTTCCCGGCCAGGTGTACTACGCCGCCACACGCAAGCTGGTGCTGCAGGGCGTCGATGGAGTGGTGTTCGTTGCCGACAGCCAGTCTCGCCAGCTCGCCGAGAACATCGAGAGCCTGCAGGACCTGCACGCGAATCTGGCAGACGAGGGCCTCGATCCGCGTACGCTGCCGCTCGTAATGCAGTACAACAAGCGCGATTTGCCAGCGGGCGAGATCAGCTCGATCAAGGACCTGGACGAAACGCTCAACTTTCGCGACGTGCCCAATTTCTCGGCGACCGCGATCACCGGCGGCGGCGTATTCGAGACGCTCCGCAGTGTCGCGTCCCTGGTGCTGTCGCGCCTGAGCGCTCCCGCCACCAAGGACTCCTGATTCGTGGCGAAAGAGCCGAAGAAGGGGGAATCGGAGGAGGAAAGCGGCGAGTTCGCCGACTTCATGGCTGACATCAGCCAGGAGATCGCGCAGCGCGTGGAGTCGCTCGACCCCAAGCCGAAGGCGCCCCCACCGGAAAAGAAGAAGACTCCCATCGCGCCTGACGCGGGCCTCATCGGGGAGTGGCCCAACATCGCCGACCGGATGATCGAGGAGATGCGCTAATGGCCATCAAGGGTAGCCTCAAGGAGGCGAGCCTCCCCGACGTTCTCCAGCTGCTCTCGATGGGAAAGAAGACGGGCTGCCTCGGACTCTCCTTCCACGACAGCTTCGGCTCGATCTACTTCGACAGCGGGCGCATCTGCCACGCCGCGATCGTGAACCGGCCGCTCGATACGGAGAACTCCGTCTACACGCTGTTCACGTGGACGAGCGGCACATTCAATTTCGAGCCGGGAGTGGAGCCGGAGGATGGCGCCGAGCGCGTCTCCGTCGATCCGCAGTCGCTGCTGCTGGAAGGCGCGCGGAGGGTCGACGAATGGTCGCTCATCGAAAAAAAGATCCCGAGCTTCGATGTCGTGTTCAGTCTCGACCGTCCGCGCCTGATGATGAACCGCGATCCGCTCTCCCCCGAGCAGGAGGCGTTGCTTCCGATCATCGACGGACACCGCGACATCAATGGATTGATTCGCGACTCGGGCCTCGGCGAGTTCGAGGTAGGGAAGGCGCTTTACGGATTGCTCAACGCATCCTTTCTGCTGCCGGTCGGACGCAAGCGGACGACGCCGACGCTGCCCCGGAACGCGAGCCCTCTGGAACGGCGTGAGCTCGCCAGCGCACTGTACAGAGCGGGAATGCACGACGAGGCGTTGCGCGAATTCCGCGCGCTCGTCGAGGAAGCCGCCGACCCAGTGGCATCGTTCCACGTCGGTCTGATCGCGCTTCGGCAGAAGGAATGGGCCGGAGCCGTGAATGCGTTCATGACCGCGGCGCCCAACGCGCCGAGCAAAATATCGCTCCTCCATAATCTCGCGCTCGCCTACGAAAACCTTGGGCAGCTCGAAAAAGCCAGGCTCGTGATCGACCGCGCGCTTGGTGCGGGAGGAAGCGGGGATCCGCTCATCCAGCTGCAGGCGGCGATAGTATCGATGCGTCTGGGAGATCTCCAGTCCGCGAAGGTCCGGCTGAGTGAATCGCGCGGCCTCTGGACGACAAATCCGCCCCCGGCGGTCTGGTTCCACTATGCGGCGAAGGTGGCTGCAATGACGGACGACCCCGACCGCGAGATGCTGCTGCTCGCCGCGGCTATCGAGACGCATCCAGAGTCCGCGGTGTTGCTGAACAATCTCGCCGCCGCTCATCTCAAGCGCGAGGATTACGAGAGCGCGAAGGACGCGGCCGAAAAAGGTGTCGCGCTCGCACCGGAGCTTCCCCAGCTCCGTCGGAATCTCTCCGCGGCGCTTGAAGGGATTTCGCGCGCGGAGCGGAAGGCGACGCAAGCATCGAGTCGCTCCTGACGGTCCGCGCCGAGTTGATCCAGGGAGACGACGCCGGATTCCAGGCATTGATCGCGAAGATCACGCGCGATCGGGGATTTCGGTGCTCCAGTTACAAGGACAGGTGCCTGCGACGGCGCATCGCTGTGCGGATGCGCGCCAAACGCGCAACCACTGCCGGTGAGTACTCGGCGGCCCTCGACGCCGATCCCAAGGAATACGATCGGCTGATTCGATCGCTGACTGTCAACGTGACGAAGTTCTTTCGGAACTGGGATACGTACACGGTAGTCGAGAAGACCGTGGTTCCAGAGCTATGGGATCGCGACGAGCCCGAGACGCGCATCTGGAGCGCGGGGTGCTCGTCGGGCGAGGAGCCCTACTCGATCGGCATCCTGATGCACAAGCACGCTGCCGAGCGGAGGGAGAGCGCGCGGCTCGAAACAGTCAAGATCCTGGGCACGGACATCGATGCAGACTGCATCGGAGAAGCGGAGCGCGCGTTCTACGCCGACACTGCCCTTGGCGAGACGCCGCCAGCCCTCCGACAGCAATACTTCCCGCAGATTGCCGGACTTCACGGGATGCTGCCCGAGGTCAGGCGGCTGGCGAGCTTCGAGTGCAATGATCTCCTCGCCTACGAGCCTCCTCTTCAGGACGTCCATCTCATCCTCTGCCGCAACGTGATCATCTATTTCGAGCGCGAGGCGCAGGACGCGTTGTTCTCGGCATTTCATCGCACACTCGCCCCGGGCGGGTTCCTCGTCCTCGGCAAGGTCGAAACGCTTCTCGGCGACGCGAGAGCTCTTTTTACGCCCGTGAATGCGCGCGAGCGCATCTTCCGGAAGGCCTAGCCCGTCTGGCGTGGCTGAAATGACCGACAAGACTGCGACCGTCCTGGTCGTCGATGACAGCGCGTTCATGCGCAAGCTGATCGCGGAAATGATCGAGTCGAGCGGCGCGTTCCGCGTCGTCGGCACGGCCGCTGACGGAATAGAGGCGTTGCAAAAGGTCCGCTCTCTCAAGCCCGACATCGTGACGCTCGACATCGAGATGCCACGGTTGAACGGTCTGCAGGCCCTCGAGCAGATCATGGCCGAGATGCCGCGGCCGGTCGTGATGCTCAGCGCGGCGGGCTCGGATCTGGGCAACGAGATGACGCTGCGCGCGCTCGAACGCGGCGCCCTCGAGTTCGTGAGAAAACCGTCCGGCCCCGTCAGCATCGACCTTTCGACCGTGCGCACGCAGCTGATGTCGGCGCTCGAAGCGGCACGGGCGATGAACATGGGCGGAGTCCGGACACCAGCGCCGGCCGCGTCGCCGGTTCACGGCGATGCAACGCCAAAGAAATCGCCCGATGGGGCGACGAGAGTAGTGGCGATCGCATCGTCGACGGGCGGACCGCGCGCGCTCGCTGAGATCATTCCGCACCTTCCGGAAGAGCTGGGCGCGGCGGTGGTAATCGTTCAGCACATGCCGGGAGAATTCACTAAGCTCCTCGCCGATCGGCTGCGCGCGATGAGCCGGCTCTGGGTCGCGGAGGCGATGGATGGCAAGCTTCTGCGGGAGAATCGCGTCTACATCGCGCCCGGCGGATATCACATGACCGTGAGCGGCGAGCCGGGCAACGCGACGATCCGGCTGGACGAGTCACCAACGATGTGGGGCGTCAGGCCAGCCGCCGATCCGCTTTTCTTCTCGATCGCGGGAACGTTCGGACGCGCCGCGATCGGTGTCGTGCTCACGGGAATGGGTCGGGACGGTGCGGAAGGGCTGCGGCGAATTCGGGACGCAGGGGGAAGGGCGATCGTGCAGGATCGCGAGAGCTCCATCATTTATGGAATGCCGCAAGCAGCGCTAGCGGCGGCGGGCGCCGACAACATCGCGGCAGTGAACGACATCGCGCCATTGATCAGAGATCTGTGTGCGGTCGCGGCCAGAGGCATTGGCGCATGAGGAATCGTCGCGTATCGTTCGCTGAGCCGTCCGGGGAGCGCTCTGGCAGCGCCGCGTCACGCATTCAGTCTTCGATCGCTCACCAATCACAGGACCAAGCAGAATGAACGGGAAAGGGAATCACGATGCGTAGAATGCTGGTAACGGGTGCCGCCGGATTCATCGGCACCAACTTCGTCCACTTCTGGGCCGAGCATCATTCGGGTGACGCGATCGTCGGGCTCGACGCGCTGACTTACGCGGGCAACCTCGCGAACCTCGAGGCGCTCGCGAACAACGAGCGGTTCACGTTCATAAAGGGTGATATCCGCGACGGCGACGCCATGCGCGACATCATCAAGCGCGAGGGAATCGACACCATCGTCCATTTCGCGGCGGAATCGCACGTGGATCGCTCGATCCACGGGCCTGATCCCTTCATCGACACCAACTTCAGGGGCACGCACGAGCTCCTGAAGGCGGCGCGCGCGGCCTGGACGGAGGACTGGTCGGGCGGTGCCCGACGGTTTCACCACATCTCGACGGATGAAGTTTATGGAAGCCTTGGTCCGACCGCGGCTCCGTTCACCGAGGACACGGCGTACGCCCCGAATTCGCCGTACGCGGCGAGCAAAGCCGGATCGGATCACCTCGTTCGCGCCTACCACCACACGTACGGCGTGCCAGTGACGACGACGAACTGCTCCAACAACTACGGGCCCTATCATTTTCCGGAGAAGCTGATTCCGCTCACGATCGTGAACGCGCTCGACGGAAAACCGCTGCCACTGTACGGCGACGGGCTCCAGATTCGCGATTGGCTTTACGTTCGCGATCACTGCCGTGGAATCGAGCGCGTGCTGGAGAAGGGCAGGGTGGGCGAGACTTACAACCTCGGCGGCAATTCGGAACGAAAAAATCTCGACGTGGTTAAGGCGATCTGCGCGAGCATCAACAAGATCTTCGGAGCGGACGAAAAGGTTCGGGAGCGGTTTCCCAAGTGCCCGGCCGCGCTCGGCGGCGACACCGCCGAGCTCATCACTTTCGTGAAGGATCGTCCCGGACACGATCGACGCTACGCGATCGACGCGATGAAGGCGACTCTGGAGACCGGTTACGGACCATCGGAATCGTTCGACACGGGGCTGCTGAAGACCATCAAGTGGTACATCGCCAACGAGCAGTGGTGGCGCTCGGTCATGGATGGGAGCTACCGGGACTGGGTCGAGCTCCACTACTCCAACGGGCGGCGGACGACCAAGTAGCACTCATTAGACTCGCCCCGACTGCACGCTCCGGGTTGACACGCATTTCATACCGCCCTACACTACGACGCTTATGGCCAAAACCGATCTTGCCAGCGGCCCCCGAGCGGGGCGCTATTCTGGTCCGCGCCGATCATGGGTGTATTGGACCGTTGCCACACTTGTGTTGCTCGCCGGCTTCGCCGACCTCGCGCGTGGTGGCGAGACGCTCGCCCCGATTCTGCTCGTGATCGGGTACTGCGTGCTGATTCCGCTGGCCATTCTTCGGTGAAGGGACGGGCTCAGTTTCTGCACCGGGCGAGTAGCTCAGTTGGTTAGAGCGCCTGCCTTACACGCAGGATGTCGGGGGTTCGAGTCCCTCCTCGCCCATCAAAGCAAAACAAGGGACCCACGGCTCGGAAGGTGGGTAAGAATGTTTACCGTCTTGGAGGTTAAACCATTGAAGGCAAGTCCACGTGTTTCGGGTCTCGTTCTCATAGCGCTCCTGGTAATCACGGCATCGCCCGCCCTCGCCCAGAGTAGCAGGACAGGCGAGCGAGTGATGATCCCCACGCTTCAGAGCTCGGACAAGACGCTGGGAGTCCAGGCTGCGGAAGCGATCCGCGACCAACTGCAGAAGCAGACCAACATTCGCGATGTGGTCGTAGTCCCAAAGGCCGACATCAATAACAGTCTCCAGTCATCGGGATACCCGACGACCGAAGCTCTGGCCCCTGGCGATGCCAAGGCGCTGGCGACCCTCGTTCGCGCTCCGCAGTATCTCGAAGGCACCGTTACCAAAACGCCCACTGGGTACAAGATCGATTCGCGGCTCATCATCTCCCGTGACATGACCAAGGGTCAGGTTCTGCCGAGCGCTCAGGGCGCCAAGCTCGACGACGCGGCCGACCAGGTTGCACGCGCGATCAGGGATGCCCGCCGCCAGCTACCCGCTGAAGAGGCCTGCCACAACGCCATCGCGCAGGGCAAGTACCAGGAAGCGGTGGCGGCAGCACGCCAGGGGTTGGCCGGTTATCCGAACGCAAACATTCTTGCAGTCTGCCTCGCCGAGGCGTACAACAATCTCAAAATGCCGGACTCGGTAGTGGCTGTCGCTGAGCGGGTTCGCGCCAGCGACCCGCGCAACATTCCTGCCCTGAAAATGCTCACCACGACTTACCGCGCCAGGATCGACTCGCCCCGGCCCGGGGTTGCCCCGGCCCGGCTGAGCAGCGACACGACCGAGCTTCTCAAGGTGCTCGGCGCGCTTGCAGCAGCCGATCCCACGAACATCAAACTCATTCAGGACGTCATCAACGAGTACGCTCAGCTGAAGCACCCTGAGCAAGCCGTCCCGCTCGTGCGTGATCTTCTCCAGACCAATCCGGGCGATCCGCAGCTGCTCAACCTCGCGTGGCTGGTCTATCTGAACGCGAAGGACTATCAGGGAGCGATTGACGTTGGCGGCGAGATGACACGGGTAGATACAGCTACCGCGACAGCGGACTACTACACGCGACTCGCTGCAGCGTACAGCGCGCTGAACCAGCCGCAGAAGGCGTCTGAAGCGGCAAACCTGGGCGCAAAGAAGTTTCCGAACGACCCCAACCTGTCACTCATTGGCGCGAATACGCTGTACCAGTCCGGTCAGCTTCAGCTGGCGCTGGACGCGGCGAAGAAGGCCGTAGCCGCGAATCCGAAAAGCCCGCAGGCCTATTACCTGTTGGCGAGAATTCAGGGTGCGCTCAACCAGTACGACGATGTCGTCAACACTCTGAATCAGGCCAAGGCGAACGGCGCCGATCCGATGGCACTCTCGCAGCTCGCACTCAAGCAGGGAAGCGACGCCTACAAGGCCGGAACGGCCTCGAAGGATCGCGCGGATTTCCAGCGCGCCATCAAGTTCCTGCAGCTTTCCGATCAGCTACAAACCTCCGCGGACGCCAAGTTCCTGTTGGGCGCCAGCGCCTTCTCGCTTGGTCAGAGCGCGGTCAACGACGCCAATGATAAGAGGAGCTGCGAACTGGCCCGCATGGCTCGCGATGCATTCAACCTCGCCTCCATCAACCTGCCGGCGGGCGGACAGAAGTACCCGAACGAGGCCGCTCAGCTCCTGACGGCGATTCCTCAGTTCACGCCCGCCGTCGACAACGAGGTGAAGCGCTTCTGTAAGTGACAGACTCTGACCCCGTGGCCGGCCGGTGGGATAGCTCCTACCATGCGCCGGTCATGGTCGAAGAGGTGGTGGCGCTGCTCAAAGGCGCCAGGCAGGTGCTGGATTGCACGCTGGGCGGAGGAGGGCACAGTGAAGCCCTCCTCGCCGCCGGCTCCTCGGTTGTAGCGATCGATCGCGACGAGGCTGCCATAACCGAAGCACGGAAGCGGCTGGCGCCTTACGAGGCGTCAGGCCGCTTTCTCGCTTTGAGGGGGAATTTCGGCGAAATCGACCGCATCCCGGAGCTCGGTGGACGCACTTTCGACGGTATTTTCGCCGACCTCGGGGTTTCCTCCATGCAGATCGACGCGGACGAGCGAGGTTTCTCTTTTCGGCCTGGCGCGTTACTCGACATGAGGATGGACCGTCGCTCTACCGGCACCGCCGCCGATTTGCTCAACACCCTCGATGAAGCAGAGCTATCCAAAATCTTTCGTGACTACGGAGACGAGCCGCGCGCCAAGCGGCTCGCGCGGGAAGTCGTGCGTCGCCGCGAGCGAAAGCCGATGCGCGTGAGCGATGATCTGGTCGACGCGATTCGCGGTGCCTACGGAGCGCGCACAGGTCCGAGCGAGTTCGCGAGATTTTTCCAGGCCGTGCGGATCGCCGTCAACGACGAGATCGCGGCACTCGAGAAGGCACTGCCGTCGCTGCGCGACCGGCTCGATCCGCACGGCGTGCTGGCCGTGATCTCCTATCACTCCGGAGAGGACAGGCTCGTCAAACACACCATCCGCGAATGGAGTCAGTCCTGCATCTGCCCCCCGAAGCAGCTGCATTGCACCTGCCGTGGCAAGGCTCTCGGCGAGGTGCTGACCAAGCGCGCACTGGCCGCGAGTTCGGCGGAGACGGCTGTGAATTCGCGCTCCCGCAGCGCGAGACTTCGAGCATGGCGAAAAGCCGCGTAGCATTTCGGGGGCGGACTCGCGTGGCCCTAATACTCGGCGCCTTCGTGTTCGTCGCGCTCTCGATCGTGTGGCGGCGCACGATCGGAATCGGCGAATCGGAGCGCCTTGCCGCGCTCGACGGGAAGCGCGCCGAGCTGGAGAGCGAGCGGGCCCGGCTCGAGAGCGAGATTCGCGACGCGTCTTCGAGACAGACACTGGGCGCCTCGGTCGAACATCGTCTTGGCATGCACATCCCGACCGACAAGCAGGTCGTCATACTCCCACGGTCGCGGCCAGATGAAAACCCGTAAGCGCGTCGCGATAGTTCACGCCTTCTTCGTGCT
>DHJM01000118.1:20837-25546 GCA_002404335.1 Gemmatimonadales bacterium UBA4720 | reverse complement strand
GACGCCAGCGGCAACACGCTGGTCGAGAGTCGTGAGATGACGCGCGTCGCCGTCGCGCTGCCCGAAGTGCGCGATACCGCGTTCGTTCTCAAGGCGCTGCATCACGCGCGCGTCGATGCGGATGCCGTGCGCACCGCCATAGCGCACCGGCGGCGCTGGATCGACCTCCCCGGGCTATACACGGCCTCCGACGTCGCCTCGATCTCGAAGCTGAACGGCATCCACCTGACGCCGGTTTTGCAGCGAGTCTACGCCAATTCGGGCGGCATCAAGCGCATTGTCGGCAGCCTGGATGGACAGGGGAATCCACTGGATGGGCTGGAGCTCGCGCTCGACACGCTACTGCGCGGCGATTCGGGAAGGGTGAGGCTGGCCCGCGACAAGGATGGGCGTCCGCTCGATTCTCCCGACGGATGGACCGACCAACCGAAGGCCGGATCTACGGTCGTGCTGACGATCAACAATACGCTGCAGGGTATCTGCGAGCGGGAGCTGTCCGTCGCGGTGGACAGCCTGCACGCGGACGGCGGCGACATTGTGGTGATGAATCCGCACACCGGAGAGATTCTCGCGCTGGCGAGCAACAGAGTCGGACGCACGACGTTCTCGAACACCGCCGTGACGGAGCCGTTCGAGCCGGGCTCGACGCTCAAGCCGTTCGTCGCGGCCGCGCTGCTCGAGAAAGGTCGAGCGCGGATCACCGACGTCGTCGACACCCACAACGGAACGCTCGAGCTCGACGGGCGGGTCATCACCGACATGCACAAGTCGAAGTCGCTCTCGCTCGCCGACGTAATCCGGTTTTCGAGCAACATCGGCATCGTCGAGTTCGGCCAGCGTCTGACGCCGCGCCAGAAGTACGAGACCTTCCGCGATCTTGGATTCGGGATGCCGCTGGGGGTGCCGCTGCCGGCGGAAGCATCGGGAACTCTGCGCGAGCCGAAGCAGTGGTCGAAGGAGACGAGCGCATCGATCCTCATGGGCTACGAGATCGCGGTGACGCCGCTCCAGCTCGTCACCGCGTATTCCGCGATAGCGAACGGCGGGGAGCTGCTCGAGCCGCACCTGGTGAAGGAAGTGCGGTCGACTGATGGAAAAGTGTTGTATCGCGCTGAGACGCGGGCCGTACGCCGCGTGATGTCGGGCGAAGTGGCCCGCACGGTTCAGCAGCTGCTCCTGGCGGTCGTGCGGGAGGGAACCGCGACGAAAGCTGATCTCGCGACCTTCGAGGTCGCGGGAAAGAGCGGCACCGCGCGACGCACATCGCAGAACGCTGGTTACGTCGCCGGAAACTATACGGCTTCGTTCGTCGGTCTCTTTCCCGGGAACGATCCGCAATATGTCGTCCTGGTCAAGCTCGACAATCCGCGGGGCGGACACTACGCGGGCGGTGACATCGCGGCGCCAGTGACGCAGATCGTGCTGCGTGCCGCGCTCGCCGCGCGCGATGCGGCCCTCGATCGGGAAGATCTGGCCGCGTCGGAGAAAACCGCCATCCCGCGGGCGGGGCACAACGGCACGGCCAGCACGACTTCGGTCGCGGAGACGAGATTCTCGCGCCGCACCGACGCGGATGGGCCAGAGCGGCCAGCGCCGGACTCGTATGACCCGAACAGAAACATGACGGAGCACGACGCGAGCGAAGGCACCGCCTCGTACGTGGTCGAGCTGCCAAGCTCTCTCAAATCCGCTCCGGCTGCGATTGCCCCCCGGGCCGTTCCCGATGTGCGAGGTCTCTCCGTTCGCGAAGCCGTGCGCGCGCTCCATCACGCCGGGTTCCGTGTGAAACTCCTTGCCGCATCCCCAGGGGGAACATTACCCGCGGCCGGAACCATCGCCGCGCCAGGCACACTCGTTCAGCTTAGCCGCCCACTCGAATGAAAGTGAGCGTCCAGGCAATAAAAACCGCGCTGGCCGAGCGCGGTTTGCTGGTCGGCGTCAGGGGTGAGATTCCGGAATATGCGAGCGGAATCTCCGACGACAGCCGCAAGGTTGCCCGTGAGGATCTCTTCATCGCTATCAAGGGCTGGAGTAGCGACGGCCACGATTTTCTCGATTCGGCCTCCCTGCGCGGAGCCGCCGTTGCCATGGTCGAGGATCCATCCCGAACCACGCTGCCGTCGCTCATTGTGCGGGAGGGACGGCGGGCCGCCGCCCTCGCATCGGCAACCGCCTACGGAGATCCGGCCCGCAACCTGAGACTGGTCGGCGTCACCGGCACCAACGGAAAGACGACGACGACTTCCATCATGCGCCACCTCTTCGACGACAGTGATGGCTCGAGCGCGTCGATTGGAACGCTGGGTGTGCTGGTCGGCAGCGAAGGCGAAGTTCTGCCCGGCGGAAGCGGCCTCACGACTCCTGGTCCGGTTGAGCTGCAAAGGATTCTTCGTGCGCTGGCTGATCGCGGCGTGCGAACGGTCGCGATGGAGGTGTCATCGCACAGTCTCGACCAGCGGCGGGTTGACGGTCTCGAATTCGATGTCACGGTTTTCACCAACCTCACGCGCGATCATCTCGATTATCATGGAACGATGGAGAAGTACCTGGAGGCGAAGGCGCGCTTGCTGGATTACCTGAAGCCCCAAGGCACCGCGGTCATCAACGCGGATGCTCAGGAATGGCAATCGCTCAAGCCGCACTCGCGCCCCCTCACGTTCGCGGCGCGCGAGCCAGCGGACGTTCGCGCGCAGGACATTCGCTACACATCAGAAGGAAGCGAGTGGCGCCTCGCCACACCCCGCGGATCTGCCGGTGTCTCGCTGCCACTGATTGGCGACATCAACGTGGAAAACGCGCTCGCGGCCGCCGCCACCGCATTCGCTCTTGGACAAACACCAGCGGCGATCGCTAGCCGCCTCGGGACCGTCCCGCAGGTCGCGGGCAGGCTCGAGATCATATCTACGCGGCCGACCGTGCTCCGGGATTACGCGCATACGCCCGATGCGCTCGAGCGCAGCCTCAAGACCGCACGCGCCTTCACGCGCGGCAAGCTGATCGTGGTGTTCGGATGCGGCGGCGACCGCGACAAGGGAAAGCGGCCGCTGATGGGCAAGATCGCGGAGCGCGACGCTGATTGCGCGATCGTTACAAGCGACAACCCGCGAACCGAGGACCCCGACGCGATCATCGATGATATTGAAGCCGGAATGCGCAGCTCGAAGCATGAGCGCGTCACCGACCGGCTGAGCGCGATACGGCGCGCGATCGAACTCGCCGAGGACGCCGATATCGTCCTGCTCGCTGGGAAGGGGCACGAGACCTATCAGATTCGCGGAACGACTTCATATCCATTCGACGAAAAGGAAATCGTGAGAGAGATGACGGGGAGCCACGCTTGAGCACAGGGTTCTGGACGCTGGATCGAATTGCCGCGGCGCTCGCGGATCAGGCTGTCGGCAAACTGCCGCACGGCCCCGCCGAGCTGAGCGGGATCACGACCGACACGCGCAAGATTGGCAAGGGGAACGTCTTCGTCGCTCTCCTCGGCGAGCGCTTCGACGGTCACGACTATCTGCGCGATGCGGTTCGGGACGGAGCGTCAGCGCTCGTGGTTTCGCGCGCGCCCAAACTCGACACGCTGGGCGTTCCCATCTTTGAAGTCCGGGATACCCTCGTCGCGCTCGGCGCGCTTGCGCACTATTGGCGCCGGGCGTGGGGGAAGACGATCATCGGCGTGGCGGGCAGCAACGGCAAGACGAGCACAAAGGATCTCCTGAGAGCGGCGCTCGGCCGCTCCTACATCGTTCATGCGACGACCGGCAACCTCAACAACCGGATCGGAGTGCCGCTCACGCTGCTCGCTCTTCCACCCGAAGCCGAGGTGGCGGTGATCGAGCTGGGCACCAGCCTGCCGGGCGAGGTCGCGATTCTCAGAGACATCGCGGTGCCCGACATCGCGCTGGTCACGTCCATCGCCGAGGAGCATCTGGAAGGCCTGGGCGATCTCGCGGGTGTGCTGCGCGAGGAGGCCGCCGTCTACGAAGGCACAGGCGTTGGGATCGCGCCTTCTGCCCAGCCCGAGATTGCGGAGGCCGCGCGCTCGAAGGCGAAGCGCGTCGTCGTCGCGGGCCTCGACAACAATGCCGACCTGAAGCCCGATCGCTGGGAGATCGGACCCGATGGACTCGGCGTGATCGAGATCGCGGGTGTGACGGTGAGGCCGCCCGTGCGTGGCCTCCACAATCTCAGAAACGCGATGCTGGCGCTTGCCGTCGCCCGCGAGTGTGGTGTGAGCTACGAGGACGCGGCCGCTGGAATCGCCGGGATGCAGCAGCCGAAGATGCGCTCGGCGTGGGAGCAGGTCGGAGACGTCACGCTGATCAACGACGCCTACAACGCAAACCCCGGGTCCACCCGGGCGGCCATCGAGCTGCTGAAGGGCACAGGTAGCGGACGGCAGAGGGTAATCGTCCTTGGTACGATGCGGGAGCTCGGGGCGGCGTCGGAGCAATGCCACGCCGACATTGCGGGCCTCGCGTTGGCATCTGGCGCGGACATAGTGGCCGGAATCGGCGAGTTCGCGCCGGCGCTCGAGAAGCAGAACGAGCGCGAGCGAGTGATTACGGCGCCCGATGTCGAAGATCTCTGGCCGCAGCTCCAGGCCAGGCTGCAGCGCAACGCGATCATCTTGCTCAAGGCATCACGGGGTGTGCAGCTCGAGCGTCTTGTTCCACATCTAACTACCTGGGCCACCGCATAGTGCTGAA
>DHJM01000118.1:20357-20710 GCA_002404335.1 Gemmatimonadales bacterium UBA4720 | reverse complement strand
GAGGGAACGCCCGACGCTCACCAGCAGAAGGGCAGAACTCCGACCATGGGCGGCTTGATCATTCTCGGAGCGACGCTCACCAGCACGCTGCTCTGGGCGCGCCTGGATAACCGCTACGTGCTCATCGCGATGATCTGCATGGCGTGGATGGGCGTCATCGGCTTCCTGGATGACTACCTCAAGCTCAAACAGAAGCTCGCCGGAAAGAAAAACACGGGGCTCGTCGAGAAGTACAAGCTCGTGGGCCAGGTTACGCTCGGGTTTGCGGTCGGTTACTACCTGTGGAAGCATCCTCTATCGAACCTTCCCGGCGCGTCGACGACGCTGCCGTTCTACAAATACATACTGATCGT
>DHJM01000118.1:3147-20254 GCA_002404335.1 Gemmatimonadales bacterium UBA4720 | reverse complement strand
TGCATAGGATTTCTCTGGTACAACACACATCCGGCCGAAGTTTTCATGGGCGACACCGGGTCGCTCGCCCTCGGCGGCGCTCTCGCGTCGGTCGCGATTCTCCTCAAGTCCGAATTTCTCCTGGTCCTCGTCGGCGCCGTGTTCGTGGCCGAGATGGTGTCGGTGATCATTCAGCGGTTCGTGTTCAAGTACCGCAAGCGACGATACGGAATCGAGTACGCGCGGGAGCACCGGGTATTCAAGCGGGCCCCACTGCATCACCACTTCGAGGTGAAGGGTTGGGATGAAGCTCAGGTCGTAGTGCGATTCTGGATTCTCGGAGTGTTGGCCGCCTTCATTGCCCTGAGCACGCTGAAGCTGCGATGAGTCCGCGCGAGCTCGTGCCGCGCGAGGGCGAGATCGCCGTAATCGGCCTCGCCCGGAGCGGTCGTGCCGTGGCGATGCTCCTGCGAAAGCACGGCTACAACGTTTACGCATCGGACGTCGCGTCTTCGCCCGAGACCGGACGGGTCGCGGAGGAGCTGCGCGCGCTGGGCGCTACGGTTGATGTGGGCCGCCACCATATGGAGCGCATCGGGCGCGCGGCGCTCGTCGTCACCAGCCCGGGTGTCCTCCCTTCGGCGCGGCCTCTGGAGTTCGCGCGGGAGAACGGCGTCCCGATCGCGAGCGAAGTCGAAGTCGCGCTCAACTTCCTCGCCGGGCCGCGCATTATCGCAATCACCGGCACGAACGGCAAAACGACCACCACCGCGCTCATTGCGCACCTTCTGCGTGGGCTCGACATCGAAGCAGTCGAGGCGGGCAACATCGGAACGCCACTCTCCGAGATCGCGGCCCGCGAGCAGCAGCCGAAATGGATCTCGCTCGAAATGTCGTCGTTCCAGCTTCACGATACGCCGGGCTTAAAGCCGGCGGTTGGGGTGCTCACGAACCTGAGTCCCGATCACCTGGACCGGTATTCGAGCGTCGACGAGTATTACGCGGACAAGGCGCGCATCTTCGCCAATGCCGATGCCGAGTCGGTCTGGGTCGTGAACAAGGACGACAAGGGCGTTACTCGCATGGTGCGCGACGTTGCCGGCCACACATACCCGTTCTCCGTCTCGAAGAAGGCAGAGGCATCACTTGATGCACGTACCGGGCAGTTGGTGGTGCTGGGAACGCCGCTTCTGGCGCGCCGGGATCTTCCGCTCCTCGGCCAGCACAACGTTGGGAACGCGCTGGCGGCATCGCTGGCGGTGATGGTCGCTGACCGTTCCAACCAGACACAGAAAGCAAGGAAAGGAATCGCCAAGGCACTAACGACGTTTCGCTCCTTACCACACCGGCTCGAGCTGGTCGGCGAATTCGGCGGTGTGCAGTGGATCAATGATTCCAAGGCAACCAACGTCAGCTCGACAGCAGTCGCAATTGACGGTATGGAGCGTCCGACCGTCCTACTGCTTGGGGGCAGGCACAAGGGAGAAACCTATACATCTCTGGCGGACGCAGTGCGCAGGAAAGTGAAGAAAGTGATCGCCTATGGAGAAGCGGCGACGATCATCGCGACCGATCTTCGGCCGGTGGTGGACGTCGTGCGGCTCGGCGACGATTTCGACGAGGTCATGCAGGCCGCGCGGGCGGCGGCAAGCGCGGGCGAGGCGGTGCTGCTTTCGCCGGCGTGCTCGAGCTACGACATGTTCTCGAATTATGAGGAAAGAGGCGAGCGCTTCCGGGCGCTGGCGGCGAAGGAAGTGTAATGGAAGCATCGGCGAGTCTGGTGCACCGCTGGCACATGGGCTTCGAGGCCCGCGCTCTCGTCATACTCACCGGCATTCTGTTGGCGTTCGGCCTGGCGACCGTATACAGCGCCAGCGCGATCGTCGAGATGCAGGCGGGCTACGGGCATGCGCACCTTCTCATCCGGCAGGTGCTGGGGATGGCCATCGGTGTCGCGCTCTTCGCCACCGCCGCCAAGATGGATGCGGAAGTCTGGGAAAAATGGGCCTGGCCCATCATGATACTCTCGCTCGTGCTGCTGGTGATCGTGATCCTGCCGTTCACGGCGAAGATTGCTCCGCGCGTTCACGGCTCACGCAGATATTTGTTCGGCGGCTCTCTCCAGCCGTCCGAGCTGGCCAAGCTCGCCGTGGTCCTCTGGACGTCGATGCTGGTGATAAAAAAAGGGCCGGCGCTGAGGCGGCTCACCAAAGGCATCCTGCCATTTCTCGTGGTGATTGGAGCGCTGGACATCCTGGTGATGCTGGAGCCCGATGTCTCGACCGCGATGATGTTCACCCTCATGATGGGGATCATTCTCTTCGCCGGCGGTGTCCGCATTGGACACTTCGTCGCGCTGGGCGTGATGCTGATTCCGCTCCTGTACGTGAAGGTCGAGCGGCTGAACTACGTTCTGCTCAGGATGTCGGCGTTCTTCGATCCGGGCGCGGCGCCGCTCGAGGTGAGCTATCAGCTCCGGCAGTCGCTGATAGCAGTGGGCTCAGGGCAGATCTTTGGCGTCGGCTTCGGAAAGGGGCGCCAGCAGTACGGATTTCTCCCGTTCGGCTACGACGACTTCATCGCCGGACACATTGGAGAGGAATGGGGTTTCGTCGGGCTCGCGCTTCTCGTGCTGGCCTTCGCGCTGTACGCGGCCCTCGGGTTCAGAATCGCCCGCAAGGCGCGGACACCCTACCTCCAGCTGGTGGCGGTGGGTTTGACCGTGACAATGGTGCTGACCGCGTATCTTCATATCGGTGTGGCAACGGGATTGCTTCCGACTACCGGATTGACGCTTCCGTTCATCTCCTACGGCCGCTCGAATCTGGTACTCTCTCTTCTCATGACCGGCATCCTCGTCAACATCGGCAGTTCTCGTGAAAGGGTATTTGGCGAAGGCGCGGCGACGGATCCACTCGCTCTTCGCGCGCTGCCAGCTCGATGAGGATCATCTTCGCCGGTGGCGGTACGGGTGGACACCTCTACCCGGGGCTCGCAATCGCGCGCGCGCTGAAAAAAGCTGACCCTCGGGTCGAGCCCTTCTTCATCGGGGCGCGGCGCGGGATCGAGCGTGACGTGCTGCCCCAGGTCGGATGGGCCTTCGAGCTGCTGGACCTGCACCCGCTCTACCGATCGCGCCCGTGGGAGAACTGGAAGACGATCCGTGGCGCGATGAGCGCCTGGCGAATGATCGCGGGCGAAGTTCGCAGCGAGCCTCCCGCCTGCGTGGTCGCAACCGGCGGATACGCATCGGGGTTGGCGCTCGCCTACGCTGCGGCGCACGACATTCCAATCGTGCTTCAGGAGCAGAATACGTTTCCCGGCATCACTACGCGCTTCTTCAGCCGCTTCGCCGCGCAGGTGCACCTGGGATTTCCCGAGGCGCGCAGTCACATCAGCCCGTCGAAGAAGACCGAGGTGTTCGACTCCGGAAATCCCATCGAACCGCCGCCCGCCGACGCGTTCGAAAAGGCGCCAGCGCGGATCAAATGGGGATTCTCGGCGTCGGGCGGAAGCGTGCTGCTGGTGTACGGCGGAAGTCAGGGATCAAAGGCGATAAATGACGTTGTCGCCGGATGGATCGACCAGGGCCTTCCTCCGGATCTGTTCGTGATCTGGGCGACGGGCAAGGCAAACTATGACGAGCTCGCGCGCTACGAGAGCGCGCGGGTCAAGGTCAGAGCGTACATCGCGCCCATCTCGGAGGCGTATCGCGCCGCGGACTTCGCGCTTGCGCGGGCGGGCGCAATGGCGACGGCGGAGCTGTGCGCGTGGGGAATTCCCGCAATCGTGGTCCCGCTCCCGACCGCCGCGGCAGACCATCAGACCGCCAACGCCAAAGCCCTGGCCGCG
Organism: Gemmatimonadales bacterium UBA4720; assembly: GCA_002404335.1. GTDB lineage: Bacteria > Gemmatimonadota > Gemmatimonadetes > Gemmatimonadales > Gemmatimonadaceae > UBA4720. The sequence goes on along the minus strand of DHJM01000118.1, from coordinate 16,423 downwards.
TCCGGCGCAGCCGAGATGATCCGGCAGTCGGACCTCACCGTTGATGCGCTCTCCAGCACAGTTGAATCAATGCTGTCGAATCCAGCGAAGCTTGCGACGATGCGGGCGAAGGCTCTCGATCGCGCCAGGCCGACCGCGGCGGCGGACATCGCCCAACACGTACTTCGTCTCGTCGAGAACCGGCAGAAGCGGCGCTGACGCGAGTCGGATTGCCGCCCAACAACGCTGATGACTTCAACGGATAGCTCCGACCAGCGCCCGGTTCATTTCGTCGGGATCGCCGGCGCCGGAATGCGCGCGCTCGCCGAGCTGCTCGCTCGGCGTGGAGTTCCGGTGACGGGCTGCGACGCCAATCCGGGCCCGACGGACGATCTGGAGGTGCTCGGAATCAGCGTCGCCAAGGGACACAGCCCCGACCACGTCGAGGGTGTGCGCGAGCTGGTCGTTACGTCGGCGATGTCCAGGGCTCATCCCGAGCTCGCTCGCGCGCGTGAGCTCGGAATTCCAATCACCAGGCGAGCAGAGGCGCTTGGATTGGCCGTTGCGGGCGGACGAGTTGTAGGAGTCGCCGGCACGCACGGAAAGACGACAACGACCGTGATGACGACCGCCGCGCTCGCGGCCGCCGGTCTCAGGCCCACGGGAATTGCCGGTGGACGCGTCGCCGAGTGGAAAGGAAACCTTCACTACGAGTCGGACGAGCTGTTCGTCGTCGAAGCAGACGAATACGATCGATCCTTTCTCTCGCTGTCGCCGACCGTCGCCGTGGTGACGAACGTGGAGGCCGATCACCTCGACATCTATCGCGACCTCGAGGACATCAGGACGACATTCTCGCGGTTCGTGCGCGATGCGGCCGCGATCGTCGTGTGCGACGATGACGCGGGGGCGAGGTCGCTGGACCTTCCGTCGAGCGCGGAAGTCATTCGCTACGGCATCAAATCGCGTGACGCGCGTCTTCTCGCGAGCGGCGTCAGGACCGACGGCCATTCGACGACTTTCTCTGTCACGTACGACGGTCGCCGCCTGGGTGATGTTGCTCTGCGCGTCCCGGGCTTTCACAACGTACAGAACGCGCTCGCCGCGATCGGAGCCGGACTTTCACTGGGTGTCACGCTCGACGCCATGCGCGAGGGACTTGTCCAGTTCAGAGGAGTGGATCGCCGCTTCCAGCATCTTTTCGATGTCGCGGGGGTAACGATCGTCGACGACTACGCGCACCACCCGACCGAGATCGCCGCGACGCTCCAGGCCGCGCGCGCGTCCTACCCGGGCAGACGCATCGTGGCGGCGTTTCAGCCCCACCTCTTCTCGCGCACGCGGGATTTCTCGGACGCGTTCGGGGAGGCTCTCTGCGCCGCGGACTGTGTTTTCCTGGCTGAGATTTATCCGGCCCGCGAGCAGCCGATCCCCGGAATCACGTCCGATCTGGTGGCGTCTTCGATGAAGAGAGCAGGGCGCGCGGTCACCTGGCAGGGAGCGCGCTCAGAGCTCGCCGATGCGCTCACGAGCTTCGTGCTCGAGGGAGATGTCGTGATTACGATCGGCGCCGGGGACATCACGCGCACGGGACCCGAGCTCAAGTCACGCCTGGAAGCGCGGGGCACGACGCCCGAGGCCAAGTCGCTCCCCGAGGGCCGGAAATGATTTCTTCCGAAGGCCGGAAATGATCTCTCAGGAGCGGCTCGGCAGGCCGGGCTGGAAAATACTCGGAGCGCTGCTCCTGATCGGGGTGATCATGGCTGCCGCGTGGGGCGCGCGCGCCGCCGCGCGGCAGATGGCTTTCTTCCGGGTGCGTGCCGTCGAGATCAGAGGCGTCCGATATATCCAGCCGAACGAAGTCGTTTCGCGCCTCCGGATCGATACGGTCGCGTCGTTGTGGGACGATCTCGAGCCCTACAGGCAGCGCGTCATGCGCCATCCGCAGGTGTCCGACGTCAGAATCACGCGGCGGATGCCGGGAACGCTCGTGGTGACGATACGGGAAAATCTTCCCGTCGCGTTGGTACAGACTACGGCCGGACTGCTCCCGTACGATTCCCTCGGCAAGCAGCTGCCGATCGACCCGGCGCGGATGAATCTCGACCTTCCAATTGTTGCGACAACCGATCCCGTTCTTCTTAAGTTCGTGGGAGCCATTCGCGCGGCGGAGCCGCGAGTGTTCGCGCGCATTGAAGAAGTGAGGCGAACGGGCAGGGATGAAATTCTGCTCACGCTCTCCAGTGGCGCGCGTGTCGCGGGCGTCGCGGCGCCGCAAAGTCGAACGTTGCGCGTGCGCGTTCCGGTAGGACTGTCAGTAGAGCGTTTGGCCGATATCTTTCCGGTTGAAACCGATCTCGCTCGCCGACAGGTACAAGTTGGTGAGCTCGATTTACGTTATCGCGATCAAGTCATCGCAAGGCTTCAATGAATCCCGAACGCATCATCGCTGGCCTGGATATCGGTTCCTCGAAGACGACTGCTCTGATCGCCCAGGCGGTCGGCGGCGGTGACAGGAGCGAGCCGAGCCTCAAAATCCTTGGAGTGGGGCAGGCCCGCACGACCGGCCTCCGGCGGGGCGTCGTATCCGATATCGAGGAGACGACCAAGTCCATCAAGAAAGCGATCGAAGATGCGGAAAGGATGTCGGGCATCAAGATCGACACCATCTACGCCGGGATCGCCGGCGAGCACGTGCGGGCGATGATCAGCAAGGGAATCGTGGCTGTGAACGGCGACGAGATATCGAAGGCCGATGTCGATCGCGCCAACGATGTGGCTCGCGCGCAGCCGGTGCCGCAGGACCGCGAGCTGCTGCACGCGATTCCGCAGGAATATTCCGTCGACAAAAATCAGGGCATCCGCGATCCCATCGGCATGATCGGCACCCGCCTCGAGACCGAGATGTATCTCGTAACGATTGGCGCGTCGCCGGCGATGAATCTCCGCAAATCAGTCGAAAGGGCGGGCTACCACGTTCGCGAGCTGGTGCTCGAGCCCCTCGCCAGCTCCCTCAGCGTGCTCACCGAAGACGAAAAGGAGCTCGGCGTCGCGCTGGTGGAGATGGGTGCGGGGACGACCGACATCGCGGTCTTCCACGAGGGAAAGATTCGGCACCTGGGCACGGTCAATTACGGTGGCAACAACGTCACCAGCGACATCGTGCAGGGAATCGGCGTCACGCAGGCGGACGCCGAGCGGCTGAAAGAGAAATACGGCTGCGCGTACGAGCCGCTTGTTGATCCAACGGACGTAATCCAGCTGCCGAGCACCGTCGCGCAGGGGGACCGGCACGTTCCGCGCGAGGTTCTGGCGCACATCATCCACCAGCGCATGGACGAGATCTTCAATCTCGTGCTGAGCGAGATCGAGCGAGCAGGCTTTGCGCAGCGGATGAATGGGGGTGTGGTGATCACCGGTGGCGCGGCAGCGATGCAGGGCGTCGCGGAGCTCGCTGCGGACGTCTTCGGCACCGGCGTCAGGATCGGCTCTCCCGCGGAGAACATCAGCGGGTTGAGCGACTCCGTGGATGCCCCGCGCTTCGCCACAGTCGTCGGTCTCGCCCTCTACGGCGCACATCGCTCGGCCGCGGGCTTCGCGCCGCCGAGTGGCAGGCACAGGGCACTGGCGGGAGCGGGCGTGGACCGCTTCACCAAGCGGATCAAAACCTGGCTCGAGGATTTCTTCTAGCCGTTCCCTGCTCGTTGCGGCGCCTCGATGGGCTGCGCAGGTGTCAATGCATTGCCGGTCAGTCGGGCGTGGGTATCCTCTTCGGGAGCTCTCGCCTGCAGCGTCGCCTTGCGGCTCGCTGCACCGCGCCGCCTTGCAGCGGCGCTGGCTCCGGCCGCTCCCTCAGAGGACACCCGCGCCCTCCTTCCCACGCGATTCGGAACCGCGCGCTGATTGGGGCCGACATGGAGAGCCGATGTCGAAGAAATCCTCGAGTACAGACCGTTCACAGCCAACTGCTCGCGCGCTGTGCGCGCGCGGCGCTCCGCGCCGCCCGTCGGAGGGTGTGTCACGCCTGCCGAGTGGTTGCGGCGCACATTGTGCCCGGGGTCTACGACTGCCCCAGCGCCCGCGCTTGGACGCGCGTGCAGTTACAGATCTGTGCAGGGAGGTGAGGGTGTCCTCGTTGAGGACACCCTCACCGACCGCACTCAGAGATGCCATTCGAAGCGCGCCGTCCAACTCGTGCGCTATGAGAAAATCATAAAGCTGCGGACCTCAGAGCGCGTGTGGATAACTCGCTTGACAGAGGTTGTACTATTTTTCACTCACGTTCGTCTTTGCCTATGGTACTTATCGACTAACGGTCGTATACTTGCCCCAGATTTTTTTCCACAATCTTGCAGTGCCGGAGTTTCCAACCCGATGATATTCGAATTCGAGGAAAGCCAGTCACAAGCCGCCCGCATGAAGGTCGTGGGCGTGGGTGGCGGAGGCGGAAACGCCGTCAATCGCATGATCGAGGAGCACCTCGAAGGGGTCGAGTTCATCTCGGTCAACACCGATGCCCAGGCCCTCCTCAATTCCAAATCAGACGTAAAGATCCAGATAGGTAAGAAGCTAACTCGCGGCCTTGGCGCTGGTGCGCGGCCGGAGATCGGGAAGCAGGCCATCGACGAGAACAGGGAAGAAGTGGCGCGTGCGATGCACAACGCCGACCTCGTCTTCGTGACCTGCGGCATGGGTGGCGGGACTGGAACGGGTGCCGCACCCGTCCTGTGCGAGCTCGCTCGCGCAGCTGGTGCCCTGACAGTCGGAATCGTCACCAAGCCATTCCTGTTCGAAGGCCGCAAGCGCATGCGTCAGGCTGAGCTCGGCATCGCCGAGATGCGGAAGCATGTCGATACGATGATCGTTGTCCCGAACGAGCGACTCCTTGCCGTAGTCGGCAAAGGAATCCCGTTCCAGGACGCGCTCAAAAAGGCGGACGAAGTGCTGCTGCATGCCACTCAGGGCATTAGCTCCCTCATCAGCGTAACCGGGCTCGTGAACGTCGATTTCGCCGACGTCCGGACCGTCATGCAGGAAGGCGGATCGGCCCTCATGGGCACCGGCATCGGCCGCGGTGAGAATCGCGCCATCGAAGCCGCCCAGCAGGCCATCGCCAGCCCCCTCCTCGACAACGTCTCCGTGTCGGGAGCAACCGGCGTCCTCGTCAACATCACCGGCGGCGCCGATCTGACCCTCGGGGAAGTGCACCAGATCAACGAAATCATCCACGACGCCGTGGGTGAGGACGCAGAAATCATCTTCGGCGCTGTGCATGAGCCGGCGATGCAGGGCGAGATCCGGGTTACGGTCATCGCGACCGGCTTCGACCGCCCACAATCGGCATCGGTTCAGGTGCCGAACATGATCTCGACTCAGTCTCCGATCGTGAGAGGCTCACCGGTCATTCCCCTCCGTCCTATCCGCGGAAATGGCGTGATGAGAAACACTCTCAACGAGATGCCGAGACGGAATATTCCGACACCTCCGACCAGCGCTCCGGCCGTGACTCCAGAGAGGGATCGGTCGTCTCCTGAGCAGGATCTGAGTGACATGGAAATTCCAACATTTATTCGAAGGCAGATGGATTGAAGCGGGTAAAAGTACGGCCAGCGAGTTATGCAGTTGTGGCGGTCATGGGCATCGTTGCCGTTTGGCTTACACCCGCTTTGGAGCCGAAGCAGATTTTCCCAATGGCGCCGGTCGTCGTCACTCGGCCCGGCCTCGAGCCCGCCGACTTCCTGTTCCGGCCGGTCGTGATCGAAGCTTCCAACACCGAGCTGATGGACACCCTCCAGATCTCGGGCGTCATTCAGTCCAGCCTCTATAACGCGCTCAACGAGAGTGGCGTCGGCGTTCTACCGCCCTCGGCCCGCCACCAGCTCGCCTGGTCACTCGCCGACATTTTCGAGTACAAAGTCGACATGAGCCGCGATTTGAGGCAGGGCGACAAGTTCCACCTGCTGATCGAGCGGCTTCAGAAGCCCAATGGCGCGATCATCGTCAGCAAGGTTCTGGGCGCGCGTCTCGCGCTCTCGAATGCCAGCAATCCACTCGAGGCGATTCACTTCGACACGCCGGGCTCGAGCACCGGACAGTACTACGACGCGAGCGGTATGTCGCTTCGGGCCGCGTTCCTCCGCGCGCCAGTGGCTTTCCGTCGCATCAGCAGCATCTTCGGCGCCCGCAAGCACCCGATCTTTGGTGAATGGCGGAATCACACCGGAACTGACTACGCGGCACCGATGGGCACACCCGTCCGCGCAATCGGTGACGGCGTTGTGATCTTTGCCGGGACCAAGGGTGGCTACGGCAACATGATCGACATCCGCCACCGGAACGGGATGGTCAGCCGCTACGGTCACATGCGAAACTTCGCGACGGGAATGCGCCCGGGAACGCGAGTGGCGATGGGTTCCACCATCGGCTACGTTGGCATGACGGGCTGGGCGACTGGCCCGCACCTCCATTTCGAGATTCGCGTCGGCGGCGTGGCGCATGACCCGAAGCTGGCGCTTCAGAGCAGGAGCGGCGAGCCGATCCCCGCCAATGAGCGCGTTCTCTTTCAGAAGATGAGAAATCAGACGCTGGCGAGCCTGAACCAATCGCGTTTGGCGAGCGTGACCGAGTAACGCCCCAGAGGCTCGCAGGGCTTATCTTCAACCCGGACTTGAATGTCCGGGTTTTTTTTTGCCCTCAATCAGACAGCGACCAAATGGCAGGCAGGATACTCCGGCGCCCGGGCGACGTACCCACCCGTTCGCTGTGGACCAAAATAAAGGACGTCGCGCTCACCGACGTTACGGCAATAGCGCGCGGCGGCACCATCCAGGGCTCGTTGGAGAACCTGGAGCAGATACTCCTCGAGGCTGACTTCGGCGTTCCTGCCACGATGCGCCTGGTAGCGGAGATCGAAGGACAGGCGCGCCGCGGATTCATCAAGACGCAGGAGCAGTTTCTCAATGCTCTGGAAAAGGCGATCGAGAGCTCCCTTCGCTCAGGCAACAGTGATCCCCGGTTCGTTCCGAGAGAGCCGGGACCCACGGTAGTGCTGGTCGTGGGGGTAAACGGCGCGGGAAAGACGACATTCATCGGGAAGTTCTCCGACTTTCTGAAGGCGAAAAAGATGTCGGTCCTCGTCGGCGCGGCCGACACCTTTCGCGCGGGGGCCATCGACCAGCTGCGGGCATGGTCAGAGCGCACCGGGGCCGATTTCGTCGGAGGGAAGGCAGGTTCCGACCCAGCCGCAGTGGCGTTCGATGCCGTCGATGCCGGGATCAGCCGAGGCAAGGATGTCGTCGTCGTCGATACTGCCGGCCGCCTTCATACGAGCGGATCACTGATGGACGAGATGAAGAAGATCGACCGCGTAATTGGCAAGCGCCTTCCTGGCGCGCCGCACGAGACCCTGCTGGTCCTTGACGGGACGATCGGACAGAACGCCGTCGCCCAGGCGAAGACTTTTGCCGAGGCGATTCCCATCACCGGCCTCGTCATCACCAAGGTCGACGGGACGGCCAAGGGCGGAATAGTGCTCGCGGTGCACGACGCCCTCAACGTGCCGGTGAAATTCATCGGGACTGGCGAGAAAGCGACGGATCTCGAGGCTTTCGATCCCAATGCTTTCGCGCACGAGGTTCTCGAGGGCTAGATGGCGGCCGCGACGGAGACGCGCAGCGGAAAGGTCTACCTCGACATGCCCGTCAATTACCTGAAGGGCGTCGGGCCCGCCCGCGCCGAATCCCTGAGAAAACTGGGAATCGTCACCGCGCGCGATCTCCTCTTCCACATTCCTCACCGCTACGAAGACGCGAGCACGATCAGCCCCATAGCCTCGCTCGAGACCGGCATGGACGGGACGATCATCGGGAAGGTGATCTCCAAAGGGATCATACCCACGCGCCGTGGCCTCAGGATCTTTCAGGCAGTGCTCCAGGACGACAGCGGCATGATCGAGGCGTCGTGGCCCGGACAGCCCTTCCTCGACCGAAGCATCGAGAAGGGCGACATCATGCTGCTCACCGGATCCGTCCGTTTTTTTCACGGCCGCCAGCTCCAGCCGCGCGAGTACATCCAGCTCGGGAAGGACGACGACGACGTAAAGGGTGGGAAGGTCCTGGCGGTGTACCCGGCCACCGAAGGTCTCTCGTTCAAGGCGATTCGGGGAATCATCGATCAGCACCTCGACACGCTGCTGCCCCTGATCAAGGAGTATCTGCCCGACGACGTGTTGCGCGCCGCAGGCCTACCGAGCCTCGGCGAAGCGTTACTGATGGTGCACCGACCCAGCACGATCACGGACGGGACACGGGGGAGAGCGCGGCTCGCGTTCGAGGAGCTGCTCTTCGTCCACATCCTACACCGGCGGGCCAACGCGCTCAAGAGAGAGAAGCGAAGCGGAATCGCGTTTGAAAACCGGCGTCAGCTCACGAGCGCCCTGAAAAATGCGCTCCCATTCACTCTGACCAATGCGCAGACGGTCGCGGTGCGCGAGATCGTCGCCGACATGGCGAGCGACCGCAAGATGCATCGCCTCCTGCAGGGCGATGTCGGGAGCGGGAAGACCATCGTGGCGCTGTTCGCGGCGCTGCTGGCGATGGAGAACGGATATCAGGCCGCCATCATGGCGCCCACGGAGCTGCTCGCGGAACAGCACCTCCGAACGTTCACCAAGCTGTTGGAGCCGCTCGGAATCGAGCCGGTCCTGGTGACGGGAAGCCTCAGCGCGCGCGCGAGAAAAGCGGCGGCGGCAAAGCTCGCGGGGACGGACCCGGTGCTGGCGGTGGGAACGCACGCTCTGGCGCAGGACGCGGCCGTGTTCGGGCGCCTCGGGTTCGTCACCATCGACGAGCAGCACCGCTTCGGAGTCGAGCAGCGCGCGGCGATCTCGGCCAAGGGCAAATCACCGGACGTGCTTCTGATGAGCGCGACTCCGATCCCCCGGTCGCTCGCCCTAACGATGTACGGCGACCTCGACGTCAGCACGCTCGACGAGCGTCCAGCGGGGCGGCAGCCAGTCACGACGGTCATGCGACCCGAATCGGCGCGCGAGCGCATACTCCAATTCGTGGCGCGGGAAACCGAGAAAGGCCGCCAGGCATACGTCGTCTACCCGGTGATCGAAGAATCCGAGAAGACCGACCTCAAGGCCGCGACTACGATGTACGAGCAGCTTTCGGCGGGCGCCTTCGCGGGCAGAGTCGTCGCGCTGATTCATGGACGCGTTCCCGCGGACGAGCGTGAGACCATCATGCGCGCCTTTCGCGATGGCAAAATCGATGTGCTCGTGTCTACGACTGTGATCGAAGTGGGAATCGACGTGCCGAATGCCACGGTCATGCTCATCGAGCACCCGGAGCGATTTGGATTGTCCCAGCTTCATCAACTGCGGGGGCGCGTCGGCCGCGGCGCCGAAGCCTCATACTGCATACTGCTCGGCGGCGTGGGAGAGGACGCGGCGGAGCGCCTGAAGATTTTCGTCGACACGGACGACGGCTTCGAGATCGCGCGCGCAGATCTTCAGCTGCGAGGCATGGGCAATCTGTTCGGTGAAGAGCAGAGTGGGGCAGCGACATTCCGCATCGCCGACCCCCTTCGGGACGAAGCGCTGAACGTCGAGGCGCGCCTCGCCGCCGAGAGACTGCTGGCGCGCGATCCCGATCTCACCGCAAAGGAGAACATCGGAATTCGCCACGTGCTGAGTGCCCGCTACTCGCGGGCCCTCGAGCTGTTCAGGGTCGGCTGAGCGGAGTTGTTCGCGGCCTAGTTGCTCGGATTTGCCAGCCGCTTCTTGATGCGATCCAGCTCGGCGTTGGCCTTGGCGAGATCGTCCTTGCTCTTGGCGAGCTGATCCTTGAGCAAGGCAATCTGTTCGTCCCTCGACTTGTTGGCGAGAATGGCCGTGTCCTTCACCACGGGTGTTGGTAGCGTACCCACCGCAGCCGTCCTCGGCGCGTTCGCGATCCCCTGCGCGACTGCCGCTGTCCGGCGGAGGACCGTGGCCTGCTCGCGGTACAAACCCGCCGAGTCGGCAGCGAGATACGCATCCAGCGCGGCTATTCCCCCGGAGAGCGATCCACGCTCATTCGCCGGATCGATCAGGTACGCCGCCTTCCAGAACCCGATCTCCCTGGCCTCGGGCGTGGCGGGATGCGTCCGCACGAACTCGTCGAGAATCTTGTCCGCAGCGTAGTAATTGCCCGCAGTAACGTCGCGACGCACGTAGGAAAGCGTCCGAACCCAATCACCAGGGGGCGGCGGATCGCTCGGTTGCAGGTGCGCGCAGGCCGACAAGGCCAGCATTGGAATCAAGACTTGAAAAGCTTTCTTCATCCTCCGTCCTCAGCCTCTGGTGCATGCTCGGGTGGTGTAGGCTCGGGCCGCCTCTTCACGCCCGGTGCGTCGGTCGGCAGCGTAACGACAAACGTCGTGCCCTCGCCGACCACGCTTTCCACTGTCGTCTGGCCGGCGTGGGCGTCGACGATCTCTTTCGCAATCGCCAGGCCTAAACCCGTGCCCTTGCTGGCGGCCTGCGCCTGGTTGTCGGCCTGGTAGAATTTGTCAAAAATGTGCGGGAGCTGTTCTGACGATATCCCGGCCCCCGTATCCGCGACAGTGATGACGACGTTTCCGTCAACGGGAGCCACCGAGAGCGCCACCCTTCCTCCGCGCGGCGTGAACTTGAAGGCGTTGGAGACGAGGTTGCCCAAGACCTCGTTGATGCGGTCTTCGTCCCAGTACACTTTGGACGGGAGTCCCACTCCGTGCTCGACGGAGAAGGCGATATCCCGCTGCATGGCGAGAACCGAGAACGAGCTTTCGAGCGTCTTGAGCAGCCGCTGCAGATCGACCCGCCGCACCTCGAGCTTACCGCCGCTTGCTTCGAAGCGGCTGATGTCGAGGAGGCGTTTGACGAGTCTCGTGAGCCCATTCGCCTGTTTGCCGATCGTGTAAAGAATCTCCTTTTGCTTCGGTGTGAGCGCTCCGTAAATCCCCTCCTGAAGGAGCTCCAGATATCCAATGATAACGTTGATAGGCGTCTTGAGTTCATGTGAAGCCACTCCCACGAACTCGGCGCGCAACCGCTCGAGGTCGGCGAGCTGACTCGCCATTTTCTGATAGCTTGCGGCCAGCCGCCCGAACTCCGTCGCCGAATTCGGCGCCAGCGCCAGTTGGTATCTGAGATCTCCCTCGGCGATTGCGTGCATTCCCCGCTCGAGCTCGTACACCGGCCGGCTGATCGACCGCATCAACCAGATGCCGATCGCCAGCGCAAGCAGAAGCGCTATTGGCAGAGCGCCCGCGACCAACCGCTCGGCATTGAGCGTCTCGTTCGTCGCGTCGGCAACCCGCTGCCGGGTGCTGTTCCGAAGGGTTGTCGCGCTCGCGCCGAGCGCGCTGTCGACCGAAGCGATCGCCGGGCGTGTGCGCTGTTGCGATATCAGCTCCGCGACGGTGCTCCTCCCGGCGGCGGCGTGCTCGTACTCCTCACGCGCGGCGGAGCGAAGCGCGTCGAGGGATGCGGGGATCTGGGACGCCGACAGGCCGAGACGGTATCGGTCGAGTGAATCGGTCAGCGAAACGAGCCCGTCGATCACACTCTGCATCCGTACCGCGCTTTTCTGATCGTGGATGAACAGCAGCGCATCCTCGGCCCGGCGCGCATCATCGGTTCGCTCGCGAAACGATCCGAGTAGCAGCGAGGCCGCGAATTCGCGGTCACGCAGCAACCGGCTCGTCTCGTAGAGGTGCTCGAGGGATTTGAGCGACAGCAGTAGCGGGACGATCAGCACCAGCGTGATCGCGAACAGGCCCCACGCGAGGCGGGCGCGTAGTGTCATTTCAGCGTTTTGGATTTCGGCAAGCCTGCAAATTATCGTTCAACACTGGTAGACGGAACAGCGACGTGATGATAGTCTCACGTCATATGGCGCCCAATTCGATTCCTTCCTTATGACAGTTGTGCCTTATTCGCGAATCTCTGAGCTACCCGCATACTCCGGCCAGACCGTGCGGGTGCGCGGCTGGGTCACCCACGTCCGGTCGTCGGGAAAGGTCGCATTTATCGTGATGCGCGACGGGACGGGGCTGCTCCAGGCGGTGCTCGTCAAGAACGCCGTCTCACCCGAGGCCTGGGATCGGTTCGGCAAGCTGACGCAGGAGACTTCCATCGAGGTCGAGGGCGAAGTCCGCCCCGATGCGCGCGCGCCTGGTGGGTTCGAGCTCGGCGTCAAGGATCTCTCGATCTACGGGGAGAGCCCGATCGACTATCCGATCCAGCCGAAAGAGCACGGCATCGACTTTCTCCTCGACAACCGGCACTTCTGGCTGCGCACACCGAGGCAGCGCGCGATTGGCCGCGTGAGGCACGAGGTCGAGCAGGCGATCCGCGATTTTTTCTACGAGCGGGATTTCACTCTCGTGGATACTCCAATCCTTACATCTGCGATCGGTGAGCGAAGCGGGCTGTTCGGAACTGAGTATTTCGATCTGGGCACCGCGTACCTGGCGCAGACCGGCCAGCTCTATGGCGAGGCGGCCGCGGCCGCGTTCGGAAAGATCTACTGCTTCGGCCCGACGTTCCGCGCCGAGAAGTCGAAGACGCGGAGACATCTCACCGAATTCTGGATGGTGGAGCCCGAGGTCGCCTTCAACGACTCCGACGACAACATGCGTCTCCAGGAAGAGTTCGTCTCGTACATCGTGGCGCGGGTCCTCGAGCGCCGGCAACCCGAGCTAAAGGAGCTCGAGCGCGACGTCTCCAGGCTGGAGAAAATCAGGGCGCCCTTTCCTCGCATCGACTACAGCGACGCGGTAAAGATTCTGCAGGCGAAGGGAAGCTCGGTGAAGTGGGGCGACGATCTGGGGGCGGAGGACGAGTCGTTGCTGGTCGAGGGACAGGACACTCCCGTTTTCATCTACAACTATCCGAAGCAGGCGAAAGCCTTCTACATGAAGGAAAACCCGGCCGACCCACGGACGGTGCTCTGCGACGACCTGCTGGCGCCGGAGGGTTATGGCGAAATCATCGGCGGCTCGCAGCGCGAGGACAATCACGACAGGCTTCTCGCCAGGATCAAGGAAGAGGGTTTGCCTGTCGATGCTTACAACTGGTACCTGGATCTCCGGAAGTACGGCACGTTCGTCCACTCCGGCTTCGGGTTGGGGCTAGAGCGAACGGTGGGCTGGATCTGCGGAATCCATCACATTCGCGAGGCAATTGCGTTTCCGCGAACAATGAATCGGCTGCGGCCCTGATCGTCGATTGTTTCGCCACGTCGGACATTCTCGCACACTGAGG
>DHJM01000118.1:415-2999 GCA_002404335.1 Gemmatimonadales bacterium UBA4720 | reverse complement strand
TCGGCGCGCGACATCATGCGCAACGCCCAGCACGAGGAGTTCAAGCATTTCGGGATGGACCTCGAGTTCCTGCTGCGGCGAAAGCCCAAATGGCGCGAGATCCTGCAGGGGATTCTTTTCAAGCCCGGCGACATCGTCGAGCATGGTGTAGAGGCGGAGGAAGAAAGCTCCGAGTAGCTGCATCTGGCGGAATTTCCGCCGCGGTGAAAGCTTCTTCTCATGATGGTTCTCTCGGCGCTCCGACCGGACGCTGGCCTGTTCGAATTCCTGGCTCACAGGGCTCGCTCGGCGTCGGTGCGTCGCCTCGCGATCGATGCGGCGGTGGGCGCGGGGGCGTTCGTCGCGGCGCTCCGGTGGAGCTCGGTGGCGCCCCTGGTGATTGCGAGCGTCGCGACCCTTCTTTTTTCCTACGGGGCCTGGGGGATGCTCGATCGAGTGCAGTCGAACTTCGCGAGTCGTCTCGGGCCGAGGTCAGCCGGGCTAATCGAAGCGCTTTGCGCCCTTTGCGCGATTCTCGGAGTGCTGGCCGTCGCCGGCGTTCTGCTGACCGTGTGGGCGCTCGCGCTCGGAACCTGGATCAGTTAGTCAACGCCAACTCAGCGCCGCAATCGTAGTTCGCGTCGGCATGGCGTCGTTCAAGGAGCATTGCGCGTTCAACATCTGGAAGGGCTCGCTGATCGTGGGTGGCGGGGCGCGCGAGGCCATGGGACAGTTCGGGCGCATCACCAGGGTTTCCGATCTCCCATCCAAGAAGGCGATCGCGGTCTACATCAGGCAGGCGATGAAGCTGAGAGAGGATGGAGTAAAGAATCCCGCCCGCTCGAAGCCCAGAAAGAAGGCGAAACTCGTCGTTCCGACGGAGCTGACGAGCGCACTCAAGAAGAACAAAAAGGCGGCCGCTGCGTTTGAAGGATTTCCGCCAAGCCACCAACGGGAGTACGCCGACTGGATTTCCGAAGCGAAGAGAGACGAAACGCGGAAGTGTCGCGTCGATGCCGCGGTCGAGTGGATGGCCGAGGGGAAATCGCGGAACTGGAAATACGAAAAGCGGTAAAAACTCAGCCGTCGCGCGGCGCGGCATATGCGAACTAGAGAAATCAGAGGTCTACTTCTACCCGTTTAAGGAGGAGAAATCATGAAACTCTTTGGTCCGATATTGTTGGTGGCGGCTCTCGTGGGATCTGCATGCCGCGACGCCCCTACGGCTCCAGGTACACCGATCACAGCTCTACCGCGCGATCTGACAGGGTCCGAAAGCAGGATCATCGCCGGCAGCAACGACTTCGCCTTCGATCTGTTTCGCACTGGGAATCTGGCGCAGCACAAAGCGAACGTGTTCATCTCGCCTCTCAGCGCCTCGATGGCCCTGGGCATGACGGCAAACGGAGCAAACGGAGCGACGTACGACGAGATGCACAGCGCACTCCGGTTGACAGGCGCGTCGCGAGAGGAAGTCGGTGGCGGTTACAAGTCGCTCATCGCCATGCTGGAGGGACTCGATCCAGGAACCAATTTCAGCATCGCGAATTCCATATGGTACGACCAGTCATTTCCATTCAACACTTCGTTCCTGGACGATAGCAAACTCTACTTTGACGCGCAGGTTCAGGCGCTCGACTTCGCAAGCCCATCGGCGGTTACGGCAATCAACTCATGGGTGAGCGCGCAGACGAACAACAGGATCCCCAAGATCCTGGACAGCATCAACGATGCGGAGGTCATGTTTCTCGTGAATGCCATCTACTTCAAGGGGATCTGGCAAAAACAGTTCGATAAGTCGAAAACTGTCGATGCCCCTTTCCACGCCGCCGATGGCACGACTGCGACGGTTTCCATGATGGCCAGAGGTGCAGGGGTTCAGTACACCGGTACGCCCGAATATTCGGCGGTCGATCTGCCCTACGGTAACTCGGCGTTCACGATGACAGTAGTTCTGCCGAACGCCAGCGCGGACATCGATGCATTCGCGGAATCCTTCGACCGGGCCAAATGGAATTCGCTCGTGGGCTCACTGCACGACAGCGAACTGGAGGTCTTCCTGCCCCGCTTCAGGATGGAGTGGCAGCGGACGCTGAATGACGATTTGGAGCAACTCGGCATGCGACTGGCATTCTACGATGCCGATTTTACGCGCATGTCTCCGCTCGGTCTCAACCTCGTGATCACGAGAGTTCTGCAAAAGACCTTTGTAGACGTCGACGAAGAAGGGACCGAGGCTGCAGCCGCCACGATGGTCGGCATCGGGGTCACTTCGCTCCCAGCCGCGTTTCGTGTCGACCGCCCGTTCCTGGTCGTGATTCGCGAGCGCTTTTCCGGAACGATCCTTTTCATCGGAAAAATCGCGAAGCTGCCAGGCTGATTCGCTCAATGGTCGCCTGACGGCCGGAACGACGCGTCACTTGCCGTCAGGCGATTTCGGAGATAACTCGGCGAGCTTTGCCTCGTCCCAAAGCGCGTCGAGCTTCTCGAGCCCGGCGTGGGGAACATCGATCCCTCGCTCCCGCGCCATCTTTTCGATCCGCTGAAACCGGCGCTCGAACTTCGCGTTTGCCTTGTCGAGCGCGATGGATGAGTGGACGCCCGC
>DHJM01000118.1:0-332 GCA_002404335.1 Gemmatimonadales bacterium UBA4720 | reverse complement strand
TCGACGTTCGGCCAGTCGAACCCGACGCCCGCGGCGCGATCCTGCAGTCGGTGCGCGCGGTGCAGAGCCGGCAATCCGGCAGGGAGCCCGTCCGCGATGCTCTTCCGATCCTTCGACTTCATTCGCTCCCATGGCTCCTTCGCCGTGTCGCCATAGAGGTGCGGATGCCTTCCCCTCATCTTGGTTATTAGTCCTTCCGCGACATCGCCGAACGCAAAAGCGCCACGCTCCTCCGCCAACACCGAGTGAAAGAGAACTTGCAGCAGCACGTCGCCCAGCTCCTCTCGCACTAGCTTGTCGTCTTTGAGACGGATCGCCTCGTCGAGCTCGTG
>DHJM01000168.1:15274-15540 GCA_002404335.1 Gemmatimonadales bacterium UBA4720 | reverse complement strand
GCCGCAGCTTCGGCTGACGGTATAGGATCGAGCGGAATTCGCCTGCGGCGTGAGGAGGCGTTCGACCTCGTTCGCCGCGCGGTTGGCGCCAACGGCGACGCTCCAGTTCGCGCCAGCCAGGTCCGCACCAGCGCGCGCCAGCTCCTCGGGCGTGACAGTGAAAGTCTCAGCGAGCGAAACTTCACCCGCATTCTGCAGGACGCCCACGACGCGGACCTCATCGATCTCCGTCGGCGGGGAAGCGACTACGAGGTCGCTCCGGCGGC
>DHJM01000168.1:14791-14952 GCA_002404335.1 Gemmatimonadales bacterium UBA4720 | reverse complement strand
ACGGGCGAGGACGCTCTCTCCGATAGCGATCTGAAGCCCCGCAGCGGGCGGAAGCGCGCATCGGCCGACGACAAGAAGCCGCGCCGTCCACGCGCCAGGTCCGCAGCGGCATCGGGTGAGGACGGCGGGAAGCCCGCGCCCCGCCGCGCCGCTCGGAAGAG
>DHJM01000168.1:0-14572 GCA_002404335.1 Gemmatimonadales bacterium UBA4720 | reverse complement strand
GGCCAGCGGAATCATCGTCGAGACCGAAGCGTACCTCGGCGAGCATGACCTGGCCTGTCACGCCGCGGCCGGACGTACCGCGCGCACCGAGAACCTCTACGGCCCGCCCGGGATCGCGTACGTCTATTTCATTTATGGGATGTACTGGTGCTTTAACGCCGTGACGCGCTCTGAAGGCTTGCCGAGCGCGGTGCTGGTTCGCGCGCTGGAGCCGCTCGACGGCATTGCGCTGATGTACAAGCGCCGTCCGCGCGTGAGGCACACTTCCGATCTGACCAGTGGTCCGGGGAAACTCTGCGCCGCTCTCGGTATCACGGGTGCGATGAACGGCAAGAGCCTGCGGAGGAAGCCAATCGTGATCCGCGAAGGAGAGACGGTCGCTGACGACGACGTGGCAATCACGACGCGGATCGGTATTACTCGCTCGGCCGACTGGCCACTACGCTGGATTGTAAGAGGGAATTCGTTCGTGTCGGGTAAGGGGCAGTAAAAAAGAACGGCCCCTGTGGGGGCCGTTCGTCCAATCGCCAGGCGCGCCAAAAGCTGCTATTCCTGGTCGATGGAGCTTCCGAAGTTGTAACGGACACCGAATTCGAAGAACGAAAGCGCGCTCGTGAACAGGAACGTGCTGCTGCTGGGGAGGATCGTTTCCTGCGCGAAGATCGCCGCGCGTTTGGTCTGGATCTGAACGCCCGCCAATCCCATGACCGCGCTGCGGCTCCGTTCGCGGTCGACCTCGTCGAAAAATGAGTTGGTCGGGAACGTGTTCGCGCTGTCTACGAAGATCCGCGCATCGCCGAGCACGGCGAGAGTGAAGCCGAGACCGGCGTAAGGAGTGATTCCGCCGAAGTGCTTGGGGAACGCGACACCCGCGAGTGATATGCGTCGCAGGTCGTTCACCCGGACCGTGCGCTGACCGGTGCTGGAGGTCGGATCCCCGAGCTCGAGGTCGCGCTCGAAAACGGACTGGTTACCAGATACGTAAAGGCCGCCCTTCGTTCTCGTGATGAGCCAATCGATGCCGAGATCGACCGTCGACGTGTTGCCATGGCCCGGCACGGAGAAGGTGTTGATTCCGGACTTGAATCCCCAGAACCATGAGTTGTCGAAGTTCCGCATCTGCGCGCTGGCGCTGGACGAAACGACAACCGCGGCAACCAGCGCAACGGCAACTGCTCTGAGCTTCTGCATTAAGGCGTCCTCTAGATTATGCCTAGCTTCGTCCCGACGGTCTTGAAGGCCGAGATGGCCTGGTCCAGATCGTCGCGTGAATGGGCAGCACTGAGCTGACAGCGCACACGCGCCTGCCCCTGGGGAACGACCGGAAAGCCGAACCCTGTCACAAAGACGCCTTCATCCAGCAACATGTCACTCATCTTGATGGCCGTCGCCGTCTCCCCGACGATAATAGGGACGATCGGGGTCTCTCCTGGTAATGGCTTGAACCCCGCCTCGGAGATGGCGCCGCGAAAATAGCGGGTGTTGTCGTGCAGCTTCTTCACCAGCTCGGGATGGTGCTCCAGCTGCCTGATCGCCCCGAGCGCGCTGGCCGCCACAGTGGGCGGGAGCGCGTTGGAGAAGAGTTGGGGGCGTGACCGCTGGGTGAGCATGTCGCAGAGCGACGCTGGTCCAGCCACGAATCCGCCCGCCGCGCCACCCAGCGCCTTGCCGAGCGTCGATGTGATGATGTCGACTTCGCCGAGCACGCCGAAGTGTTCAGGCGTGCCCCGTCCGTTCGCTCCGAGCACGCCCGTCCCGTGCGAATCGTCAACCGCTACGATCGCGTCGTAGTCCTCCGCCAGCTGGAGAATCTCCGGAAGCTTGGCCATGCTCCCTTCCATAGAGAACACGCCGTCCGTCCAGATGATGCGCCGGCGCGCGCTCTTCGCGCTCTCGAGCTTCGACTTCAGGTCGTCGAGATCAGAATGCTGATACACGGCGGTCGTGCACTTCGTGATCGCCTTGGCGAGCCTGATCGAGTCAATGATCGAAGCATGGTTGAGCGCATCCGACACCACGAAATCGTTCTGCTCGACGATTGTCGCCGTCAGTCCCTCGTTCGCGTTCCACGCCGAGACATAGCTGAGCGACGCCTCTGTGCCGACCAGATCGGCGATCGCGCGCTCCAGATCGCGGTGAACCGTGAACGTACCGCAAATGAATCGGACACTTCCCGTTCCGGCCCCGAACTTCTTCAATCCTTCGATTCCGGCTGCCACCACCGCCGGATCGTTGGACAGGCCGAGGTAGTTGTTCGACGAAAGAATCACGATGTCTCCGCGCCCCTCCATCTGGACGCGCGCGCCCTGCGGTGACGACAGATAGTTCAGCCGCTTGTAGACGCGCTCCTGCTTGAGCTTCTCGATTGCGGCCTTGAGCTCGGAATCGAAGTTCTTGTTCAACGCCACAGCATCCTCACGTGTGATGCGAAAGTTGTTTTTTCAGGCGACTTCGAAGATGACTTTGCCAGCCTCGCCGGATTTGATCGCGGCGATCGCCGCATCCGCCTCCGTGAGCGGGAAGCGATGCGTGATGACAGGTGTAGGATCGAACTCTCCCGATTTGAGAAAGCGCGTCATCTGGTGCCACGTCTCGTACATCCGCCGGCCGACGACTCCGTATATCGTGAGACCCTTGAAGATCACTTCCGTCGCCAGGTCGAAGTCCACCTTCTTCGACGGAATCCCCAGCATCTGCACCCGTCCGCCTACCCGCACGAGCGCGAATGCCTGGTGAATCGCAGCCGGCACTCCCGACATCTCGAGCACCACGTCGGCGCCGAGCCCGTCAGTCGCGGCCCTCACGATCTTCTCGGCCTCCTCGGGATGCACGGCGTCGTTCGCGCCCATGTTCTTCGCCAGCGCCAGCCTCGTGTCGTTGACGTCGGTCGCGATGATTCGCGAGGCGCCCGCCGCCCTGCAGATGCCGACCGCGAAGATTCCGATCGGGCCGCAGCCGGTGACGAGCACGACCGCTCCGGGAATTTCCGCGGTGAGTACGGTGTGGAACGCATTCCCCATTGGGTCATGGATTCCCCCGACGTCGTAGGAGATCTCGTCGGCCAGATGCCATACGTTCGTCGCGGGCATCGAGATGTACTCGGCGAAGCACCCGTCGCGATCGACGCCGATGATCTTGGTGAATGGACAGACGTGAGAGTTCCCGGTTCTGCATAGCAGGCAGCGTCCGTCGACGATGTGTCCCTCCGCCGTGACGCGGTCTCCTTCCTTCACGTCGGTGACCAGGCGGCCGACCTGGACCACATCGCCCGCGAACTCGTGACCGACGACGAACGGCGGTTTGCACCGTCCCTTCGCCCACGCGTCCCAGTCGTAGATGTGTACATCGGTGCCGCAAACTCCCGCGCGCCGCACGCGAATGAGAACTTCGTCCTCACGGATCCTGGGCTCCGCGACATCCTTGAGCTTGAAACCTGGAGAGGCGGATTCCTTTACCAGCGCTTTCACGAGCAACTACTCCGTTGAGAGTCGGGAAGTTTTCTTCGCACGCGGAAAGTCAAACCTGCTTGCTGAGGGCCGCTTTTGGAAGTGATGGCGCGATGGAGGAATCGGCGGTTCAACGGATTGCACGCACATCTCTTGCATTCTATATTCGCGACGAGTTGCTCATGCTGGTGTGAGTGCGACAGTCGCAGTCAGCTCCTTTTTAACTCGCGGCCGGTCAGGACGTGATGCAGGAAATCGCGGATTCCACCAGGGAGTCGGCGAGGATTCTACTTCATCGTGGAGAGACAACATGGCAGCAGCGAAGAAGAAGGCGCCGCGCAAAGGGAGCAAAGCGGCCCGTAGCGCTTCGGCGCGCAAGGGCGCTCGCACGCGCGCGCGGAAGAAGGCAGCCAAGGCGGCCGCGCGTAAGCGCAGGTAGCTCTTTTCGGATAAGCAAACGGAAAAGCCGGCGACACTCGCCGGCTTTTTTGCGTTTTGTCGCAAGCCTACCTCGAGTAGCGCGCGCTGGCCAACTCGACGATGCGAGCGATCAGAGCCGGATACTCGAGCCCCGCCTTCTGCGCCGCGGTCGCGAACTCGCTCTTCTGCTCGAGGTAGCAGTTTGGATTCGCCTCGATCACGTACACCTCCCCGGCGGCGGTGACCCGAAGATCGATGCGCGCGTAATCGCGAAGGCGCAGCGCCTGGAATGAATCGATCGCCACCTGTTGTATCTTCGCCGCGAGATCCTCCGATAGATCAGTGGGAAATACCGACTTGGTTCCCTCGAACTGCGCGCCCTTCTCGTCGCCGTCGTCGCCCCACTTGGCTTCCCAGCTTGCGATCTTCGGCAATCCGGCCGGGAACTTCGAGAAGTCGAGCTCGATGATCGGGAGCGCCTCCACCTTGCTGTTGCCAATCACGCCGACATAGAACTCCCGCCCATCGATGAACTCCTCGACCAGCACCGGCGATTGATACTCCTGCTGCGTGCTGCTGATCACATCGAGAAGCTCCTTCACATCGTTGACGATGGACTTCTGGGTGATCCCGAGCGACGCGTCCTCCTGCGGCGGTTTTACAAGCAACGGAAATTTGATATCGCCGACCCAATCAGACTGCCCGCGATACATGGTAGCAAACTTGGCACTGAGGATGCCATGAAATGCCAGTACCTTCTTGGTGAGTGTCTTGTCGCCCGCGAGAATGAGTCCGGCGGGACTCGAGCCGGTGTATCTGAGGTCCAGCAGATTGAGCAGCGCCGCGACATTCGACTCGAGCGCGCTCTTGCCCCTGAATGATTCGGCGAGGTTGAACACGAGCTCCGGCTGCTCCTTCGTAAGCTCATCGATCAGCGGCTGCACGGCGTCGTCGACTGCCAACCTCCGGGTCGTGTGTCCGTTCGCCGCGAGCGCGGCGTCCAGCTGATCGAGCAGCGGATCGACCGGCAGTTCCAGCGCATCCTTGCTGTGAAGGACCGTGATCTTCACGAGTCCTCAGCCGATTCGGTCCCGTCGATCGCGTTCGTGTGACGGTAGTTCATCATCACCGCGGTCCCGAACGCCGTGAGCTCGATCAGGGTCGCCGCCTCGAGCCCGCCCAGTCTGAGACCGAGCTGCCCTGCGCGCTCGGTGAGAAAATCCACAAACTGTCGCACGACCGACGCGTTCTCGCCGGTCCAGTACGAGATGCGCGTGACGATCTCACGCTTGTGCCGGGAGATGAAGTCCGCGGCCAGCGCCGCGCCGGGAGCGTGCTCCACGGTGACGAAGATCGTGCTCAGGTCCCCGTCGAAGATTCGCGGATCGCGAATGGGAATGTTCTCCTCATTCTCCTTGTAGTGCTCGGCGACCGTGTACTGCATTGCGGCAACGGGCAGATCATCCTCCGACGGTTCGGGAACTTCCGGAATCTCGTGCGCGATCTCCTTCATCACTCTGTCCATGTATTCGAGCTTCGCGAGCGCACCCCATCGCTCGTACACGTGGCGCCAGTCCAGCCCCGGCGTGAGCCACACGGCGAACGTCTCGGCGAAATCCTCGTCCGGATGCTTCTGCGCATACCAGCCGTGGATGTGCCGGACGAATTCGTGCGAGAAAGGATCGGCGCGGTATCGCTCACGGTACGGACGCGAGTACGGCCCAAACATCTTTCGCCAGTCGGGCCGATCGTAGAGACGATAGGCATAGTTGAACGCATGCCCAGCCTCGTGTCGCAGATAGCGCATCGATTCCTCGGCGTTCTCGACCGCCGAGGAATAATCCTCTTCGATCCTAGAGAGGCGCGCGTCCGCCAGATAGAATGGAACCCCGATGAGGGGCGTTCCATCGGGACACCCCCACTGGTCGCTCAGATAGACCGGCGGCCGGAACTCGAGACCCTTTGCGGTGATCTCCTCATAGAGCTGGCCGACCAGCTTCTCGAGCAGCGTTCCGCGTATCTCCAGACCAATGTCGGATATACGCTGCGACAGAAGCGCGTGACGCTCGCCTTCCCAGTTGGGAGCAGACTGTTCCACGACGAGGACTCGGGCAAGCACCGTACCTTACTTGCCCCAGCAGGTAGTCTTCAGTAGCAGTTAGGTAGTGGATGCAAAAAGGCCCCGCTCGAACAGCGGGGCCTGCTTCACTACTGAGTGGGCTGGGCCACCCACAACCTTATAGTATCAGCGCCGAGCTACGCAGCGCGGGTCGCTGATTCTTTGACGGAATCGGGAACGGGTCCCCAGATATACGCCGAGAAAATCGGCGTGGGCTCCGTCTTGTCTCCCCTGGAGATGATGATGCCGAGGGGCTCCGATGACGTTGTTTCCTTGCGATCCTTCTTCATACTTGTTCTCACTTTTGATTGAGTGCCGCCTGTTGCTCGGACCTATAGAAAGCATCGGACATGCCGCGCAGGACGCGGCACGCAAGTCGTTGCCGTTCAACGATTTCCAAGTGAGAGCTTATTTTGTTGGGAGCAAAGTGTCGCGAAATGACACGCGACTGGAGGACACCTGTGTCGTTACGACACCGGCTCAGCTGGCGATTTTTCTCGCGACGAAGCTCTTCGAAGAGCTGGAGTCGTCTTCAACCGAGATCGACCAGCCCTTGTACTGCCGGCGCAGCTCGGCGACCGAGACTCCACGCTGGCCGCGAACGATCGTTCCGACCAGGTGAACGCCGCCGTCCCGGGTTGCCCCCTGAAGAAGCTCGAATGCGCGCCCGCGCTCTTCGAGGGACAGCCCGACGAACGCGGCCGGCGTGCAGACGAGGGCGCCCAGCGGCACGTCGGGTGACCAGTCGGTGATGTCGGCGACGTAGCTCTGGATCCGGTCGCCGAGCCCGGCTGCGTGCGCGGCGTTCATTACACGCTCGAGCGGGATCACCTCGCGATCGACCGCGGTCACATCGCAGCCGTGCGCGGCGAGATAGAGCGCCGTGCGATCGATCTCTCCACCGGCGACGAGCACTTTCGATTCAGCGGGAGGATGAATCTCGCGCGCGAGCATCCCGTCCGCGGGGATTCCCCAGTGCTCGGGACGACGATATTCCTCGAGCAGCTTGACGCGTTTTTTTCGCCAGGTGTTATAGGCCGGGATGCGCTGGCGCTTGCGGATAATGCGGTCGACTTCCGCCCAGAGCAGAATCTCGTCCATGACGAACTGATCGCCGGCTCGCAGCGCGGCTGCCGCTTCGTCGCCAATCTTCAGAATGGCGGAGCGTGACACCGACTCTTTGTAATTCTCAATCTCGTTCTCAACGTAGAGCTCGTACTCGTACTTGAGAGAGCGAGGACTCGGTTGCGACATGGCGTCGGACAGGGGGACAGGTGCTGAGCCAGGTGTTTAAACTAGGTCACCTGACCCAAGTCGCAAGAGAGAGATTCGCAAGCTCGACTGTACAGTCCCGACCTCAGCCAGTGCCGACGTGTGAGTCGAGTACCTCGCGGATCTTCCTCGCGAGGGTCTCGGCGGAGAACGGTTTCTGGAGGTAAGCGGTACCGGGTCGCAGCACTCCGTGACGGATCACGGCGTCATCGGTGTAGCCGGACATCAAAAGCACTTTGGTGTTCGGCCTCAGTATCGCAAATTGGTCAGACAGCTCCCGTCCGCTCATTTCAGGCATCACAACGTCCGTCAGAAGGAGGTCGATCGTGCTCGTTCGCCGCGCGGTGTTCAACGCCAGAGTTCCGTTCGGCGCTTCGAGGACAGTGTAGCCACAGCGTTCCAGGATCTGCCGTACCGCGACGCGCACTGCGGCCGAGTCCTCGACGAGCAGGATCGTCTCCGTTCCGCTTGGTGGTGTTTCAGATGCCGGCTTGTCCGCGTGCTCTTCCGCGGGCTGATCGACCAGCGGGAGGTAAATCTTGAAGCTGGTGCCCTGACCAGGCTCGCTGTAAACCCAGATGAAACCGTTGCTCTGTTTGACAATGCCATAGACGGTTGCGAGCCCGAGGCCCGTCCCTTTCCCCACCTCCTTGGTCGTGAAGAACGGCTCGAAGATGCGAGAGCGAGTCAGCTTGTCCATCCCGGAACCGGTGTCGCTGACCGCCAGCATCGCAAACCGGCCAGGCTGCGCAGGCCAGTGATCGCGCGCGTACGGTAGTTTTACTCGGTTATTCACGATACGAAAACCCGCGGCCGGACGCAACCAAAATCCACGCTGTCTGACCCAATGATATTCTTTAACTCCGACAGCGACAGACTGTCCTGTCTGCGTATCATGACCTTTGAGAGAGCGTGCCAGAGTTACCGGAAGTAGAGCGCGCCGCGCGAGCTCTCGCGCGAGCCGCAGTAGGGAAGGCGATTGCCTCGGTTCGTGCAATTCATCCGGCGCTCAAGCGCAAGCTCCCGCCAGCGCGAGCGCGTCTGGCAAAGCGCAGGCGCATAGGTAGCGTCGAACGTCGAGGCAAGCACCAGCTCATCCACCTCGACAGCGGCGACACTCTCGTTGTCCACTTCCGGATGAACGGCGATTGGGAATTTGGAACGACCGGCGAGCCGCTCGATCGCTTCGCTCGTGCCGTCATCGAGCTGACCGACGGAACCCGGATCTCACTGGTCGATCGACGGGCTCTCTCTTCCATCATGTTGGACAGGGAAGGCACATCCTCGCTGCCGAAGCTGGGGCGCGAAGCAAGTGATGAAGCGCTCGACGCGGATTATCTTCTCGAGGCCCTGAAGAAAAAGAAGATCGCCATCAAGCCCGCCCTCATGGATCAGTCCGTCGTCGCCGGGCTCGGCAACATCTACGCTGCCGAAGCGTTATGGGAGGCGGAAATGAATCCACGCAAATCCGCGGCGAAAGTGAGTCGGGCCAAGTTGGCGACGCTCGTCGATGCGATCAGACTGGTGCTGAGCCCGAAGAAGCGGCTCCCGGGTCGGTACACCGACAAACGAGGCGCCAGCCGGTTCGCCGTGTACGATCGCGAGGGCAAGGTGTGCCGGCGCTGTGGAGGCACAATCACGCGAATCACTCAGGCAGCGCGGTCCACGTATTTCTGCCCGTCGTGCCAGCGCGGGTGAGCCCTAGTCCATCGCTTCGAGCAGCGCCCCCTTGATGTACCCCGTTTCCGGAATCGTCAGCACCTCGGGATGGTCCAACGGCTGCCCCGTGAGCGCGCGGATCGCGACGCGGCGTCCGCTGTCCGCAGCGGCATCGTGCAGCATCTCCAGAAAGAGCGGTTTGGTCAGATGAAAGCTGCAGCTCGCCGTGTACAGGAGTCCGCCCGGCGCGAGCAGCCGTAGCGCGCGAAGATTGATGTCCTTGTATCCGCGCATTGCTCCCGGCAGGGCAGAGCGTGTCTTTGCGAAAGCCGGAGGATCGAGGACGATCGTATCGTAAGTGATTCCTTCGCGCTCCTTCTCCCGCAGATAGTCGAACGCGTTCGCTTCCACGAACGAGATGTTGTCGACTGAATTGAGCGTCGCGTTCTCGGCGGCTCTCATAAGGGCAGGACCCGACGCGTCCAACGCCGTTACATGGGTCGCCTTCTTCGCCAGATGCAGGGCGAACGAGCCGTGGTAGCTGAAACAGTCGAGCGCTCTCCCTCGCGCCACGGTTCCGACGAGGTGCCTGTTTTCCCTCTGGTCGAGGAACGCGCCCGTCTTCTGTCCTGTCCAGGGCGCCGCCAGAAACCTGATTCCGTACTCGTGCACCTCGATCTCGCGCGGGACCTCGCCATGCAGAACGACTGTCTCCCGCGGCAAGCCTTCCTTCGCGCGGAGCGGCACGTCGTTACGCGCGAGAATTCCCGCGGGCTCGGCCAGCGAGCGCAGCGAAGTCAATATCTCCTCTCTGAACCGCTCGAGTCCCGCGCTCATGAACTGCACGACCAGCCAATCGTCGTAGCGGTCGCAAACGAGAGACGGACATCCGTCCGCCTCGCCATGCACGAGGCGGAACGCGTTGGTATGATCCTCGAGGGGCACTCGCCGCGCGATCGCTGAGGCGATGCGCTCGTCCCACCAGCCCTGGTCGATCACCGCATCGGGATTGCTGTCGAGCAATCGCAGAGAGATCTCGGAGAGCGGACTCCAGAGCGCCCAGCCGAGTGGCTTGCCGCGATGGTCGTGCACAAGAACGGCGCCGGCATCCATCATTGGGCGTTCCGTGACGTCCGTGCGATATATCCAGGGATGCCCACCCAGCCACCTGCGGGCTCCCTTGAGGTTCACGCGGGCCACAGTCATGCGTGAAACTAACGGCAGCCGAAGTTCCGGGAACGCCACCAGAAAAGCTCCGAGCCTTGGACCTGTAAAGCTTATCGCTCCCTGCTTCGGTTTTGTGGATGCCTGAGAATGCCCACCAGTCCCCGCCGCGCATCGTTGAGTACGTATGCTTCTTGCGAAGCCAGTGCGCATGAAGGGCATCCTCCCACTCTCGGTCGGCGCGGCCACAACCGGGCTGCTCTACCGCGAGCACAGGATGCGCACGAAGGCCGAGCGACTGAGTGCGGCAACGCTGGAGACGCTGCTCAACACGATCGATGCCAACGACGCCCAAACCGGCGGCCACGTCCGACGGGTCGCGACATACGCGCTCATACTTGGCGAAGCGGCCGGACTGGACGAGCACACGCTGCATACCGTCGAGCGGGTCGCGCTTTTCCACGACATCGGCAAGCTTCATGGAGCGCTCACGGACATCTTCCACGATCCGGCCAAGCTCACTCCGGAGGAACGACGCGCGGTGAGAACACACCCACAGCGCGGCGCCGAGGTGCTCGAGCCGCTGAGCGCGTTTTATCCCGAGCTTGGGAAGGGCGTCCTCGCGCACCACGAGCGCTGGGATGGCACCGGCTATCCGCGCGGGCTCAGGGGAAAGCGAATTCCGTTACAGGCCCGCGTCGTCGCGATCGCCGACAGCTTCGACGCGATCACACACCGGCGCCGCTACAGTCACGCGCGCAGCTTCAGCGCCGCGACGCGCGCGATCGCCGAAGGGAATGGGACGCAATTCGATCCCGAGCTGGTCGATCTGTTTCTGAGTCCCCCCGTGCTGGCAAGAATCGAGAAGGCAATGCGCCACGCCCACATGCCGCGGAAGAAGGGGCCGGGGAACCGGAGGCGCGGAGAGACTCAGCCCGCGCCCGACATCACTTTCCGATGGAGTTCGCGATCGCGCGGGTCGCCGTCTCCGGATCGTCAGCTTTGAATATCGCGTTGATGACCGCGACACCCGCCGCGCCAGCGACAGTGATCTGAAGCGCGCGGTCGGCGGTTATCCCGCCCACTGCCAGCGCAGGATGCGCCACGAGTGCCGCGAGTCGCTTGAATCCCTCGACGCCAATCGCGGAGCCGGCATCGCTCTTCGAATCCGAGCCGTATACGGGTCCAATGCCGACGTAGTCGGCGTCTTTCGCGTTCGCCAGCTCGGCGTCACTCCCGAGTGACGCGCCGACTATGAAATCCGCCGGAACAAATCTTCGGATCGCCGCGACAGGAAGATCCGCTTCGCCCACGTGAACTCCGGCCGCGCCGGCGGCGAGGGCGATGTCGGCGCGGTCGTTGACGATTACCGGCACGGATACTTTGCTCATGATCGCCCGGGTGATCTCAACCACCTCGCGCGATGTCGCGCTCTTGAGCCTCACCTGGACGCTCGTGGCCCCGCCTCGAACCGCTGCCGCCACCCGATCCACCAAGGTCGCGCGCCGATCCTCGGCGTCGTCCGTAATGGCGACGAGACGCAGGATCTTCGGATCGAGCATCTACGCGCTAGCGGCTTGCGCTTGTCGTCCTGCTGGAGGCGCGCTTTCTCGTGCTCGACGCATGACTGGTCGCCTTCTTCGCGGTCGGCTTTGCGGTCGTGCCGCTGGCCTTGGAAGTCGTTTTGCTCACCGTCTTCACCGGCGTCTTGCTTGTTGAGCGCGAAGAAGTCTTGCCCGATCGGTTGGGCGCGCTCGGGCTATTTGATCCAGTGGAGGCCATCGCCAGCATCCGTGGCGCCGGCTTCTTCTTCACGGGCGTCGCGGCGCGTATCTGCCTGATGGCAGTCGTGTGCTCATCGAGCGTCATACGGAATTCGTGGTGGCCATCCTTGCTCGCGACGAAGTACAGATAGGGGACGTTCGCCGGATTCGCCGCCGCGGCGAGGCTCGCCGAGCCCGGGGACGCAACCGGTCCCGGCGGAAGACCCTTGTGTATGTAAGTGTTGTACGGCGACGCGACTTCCAGATCCTTGTACAGCACTCGCCCGACGTGATGTCCGAGCGCGTATTGAATCGTTGGATCGGCCTGGAGGAGCATCCCTCTGCGCAGGCGATTGTAGTAGACCGCCGCGATGACGGGGCGCTCCTCAGGTAGCCGGGCTTCTCTCTCGACAATGGATGCCATCGTCACGAGATCGTTGCGGTTGATCTTGAGATCTACGAGGCTCGAATCCCAATCCGGTTTCCAGCGGCGCTCGAACGAGTAGACCATCTCGCGCACGGCCTGACGCGCGGTGGTCCCGACCGGGAAAGCGTAGGTATCGGGAAAGACGTACCCCTCGAGACTCGGATTGGGAATATCGAGTCTGGCGAGCAGCGCGGTATCGCGGACCGCAGCTTCGACCGATTCCGCGGGCACTTTGAGCGTGCGCGCCAGCAGAGGCGTGATCTGCGCGAGCGTGTATCCCTCGGGTATCGTGATCGTGTTGACGAGCCCGCGCCCGCCATTGAGCGCGCTGACGATGTCCTTCCAGGGCGTCCCGTGCTTGAGCAGGTACGTGCCTGGCTTGATGTTGCGATCGCCGCCCGTGAGACGGCCGTAGATGCGGAACATCCTCGGCGAGCCGACAACGCCATTGCGCGCCAGCGAGTCTGCCGCCTGCGCGAAGCTGGCTCCGCGCGGAACGATCACGCGCGTCGGCGCTCCGTGCGGCTGACCCGCGCACGCAGCGGCAAACACG
Organism: Gemmatimonadales bacterium UBA4720; assembly: GCA_002404335.1. Taxonomy (GTDB): domain Bacteria; phylum Gemmatimonadota; class Gemmatimonadetes; order Gemmatimonadales; family Gemmatimonadaceae; genus UBA4720. Next base: position 1,749 of record DHJM01000168.1, on the reverse strand, counting down.
CACGCCACGACGAGCGTGGAGCGCGAATCAGCTCTGAACATTGAGCGCCTGTTGAAGCAGAATCGCCGCCGCGAGCGAGTCAACGTCGCCCTTTCTGCCGCGGGTGGATTCTCCCATCTCTTTGACTGTACGCAATGCTGCCGCCGTGGTAAACCGTTCATCTAAGAAACGAACGGGCATGCCAGTACGTTTCGCGATTTCGGCCCCCAAAGCACGAATTTCTTCGGTCCAGGCCGTCTCGTTGCCCTCTCCGTCGAGCGGAAGGCCTATTAGGTACCCCAGAGCGCCCAGCTCCGTAGCGCGCGCGACAATTTTTGTGATGGGGGGTCTTTTGCCTTCCCGCCGCTCGATGAACCCCGCCGGCGAGGCGATCATGCCCAGAGGATCGCTGATTGCGAGGCCAATCCTCTTCCGGCCGTAGTCCACCGCGAGAAATCGAGCGAGCCCGGCGTTCACTCAGGTCTACCCCTGCGCCATCTGGGTGAAGAATTCCTTGTTGTTCTTCGACTTCGCCATCTGCCGCAGCAGGAACTCGATCGCCTCGGCTTCTGGCATGTCGGCGAGGAATTGCCGGAGCAGGATCGAGCGATTGATCTCTTCCTGAGTGAGCAGAAGCTCTTCTTTCCGCGTGCCCGACCGGAAGATGTCAATGGCTGGGTAGACGCGGCGATCTGCAATTTTGCGATCCAGGACGAGCTCCATGTTGCCGGTGCCCTTGAACTCCTCGAAGATCACGTCGTCCATGCGCGAGCCGGTCTCGGTGAGAGCGGTGGCGATGATCGTCAGCGAACCCCCGCCTTCGATGTTGCGCGCCGAGCCGAAGAACCGCTTTGGCTTATGGAGCGCGCTGGCATCGACGCCGCCGGAGAGAATCTTTCCCGATTGGGGCGCGACCGTGTTGTGCGCGCGCGCAAAACGCGTCAGCGAATCGAGCAGAATCACCACGTCCTTGCCATGCTCGACGAGCCGCTTCGCCTTTTCGAGCACCATGTCCGAGACCTGCACGTGCCGCGCTGCTCCCTCGTCGAATGTGGAGCTCACGACTTCCGCGCGCGTGGTGCTCGCGATCATCTCAGTCACTTCCTCCGGCCGCTCGTCGATCAGCAGCACGATGATCGTGACTTCCGGATGATTCTCGGCGATCGCGTTCGCCATCTTGTGCAGCAGGATCGTCTTTCCAGCGCGCGGCGGGGAGACGATGATTCCGCGCTGCCCCTTTCCGATCGGCGCCATCAGGTCCATCACGCGCATGCTGAGATCGCCATCCTTCGTCTCGAGGCGAAGTCTCTCGTCGGGATATTGGGGACGCAGGTTGTCGAACGGAACGCGATCCTTCGCCTTCTCGGGATCTTCGGCGTTGACGCTCTCGACCTTGAGCAGCGCGAGGTACCGCTCCCACGGCTTGGGCGGCCGCACTTGCCCCCGGATGTCATCTCCCGTCCTCAAGCCGAACCGCTTTATCTGGGACGGTGAGACGTAGATGTCGTCCGGACCAGGCAGGTAGCTCCAGTCCTGGCTCCGCAGAAATCCATAGCCCTCGGGCAGGATCTCGAGTACGCCATCGCCATGCAGCATGACGTCCGTATCGAGCAGATTCTGCTCGATCTGGAAGATGAGATCCTGCTTCCGGAGACCCGACGAGCCGTCAATCTTGAGCCCGTCGGCCATCTCCTGGAGCTCGGTCACCGATTTTCGCTTTAACTCGGCAGATATCCACGCTATGGGGAGAGAAATGAGGTAGGAGCCTGC
>DHJM01000049.1:3597-3865 GCA_002404335.1 Gemmatimonadales bacterium UBA4720 | reverse complement strand
CTGGACCGGGTCGATTGGAACGCGGAGCTCGTGCGCGGGGATCTGGGGAAGGCCGTTCAGCAGCTCAAGCGGGAGTCGGGTAAGGGACTGCTCGTGGGAGGCGTGAAGCTCCCGCTGGCGTTGGCGGAGCTGGGATTGATCGATGAGTACGAGTTCGTGGTGCAGCCCAGGATAGCCGGTCATGGGCCGACGTTGTTCGCGGGGCTATCGAAGCATGTCGACTTGAAGCTCGTGAGCCGGCTCGAGTTCGGCTCAGGGGCGGTCGCGA
>DHJM01000049.1:2596-3401 GCA_002404335.1 Gemmatimonadales bacterium UBA4720 | reverse complement strand
TCCATACGTACGTCCGATTTGTCAGTGTCCACCGGAGGACATATGGTGAAAGCTCTGAATTCCGCTGTTTACATGGAAGCGGTTGCATGCGCAACTGCCTCTTACTCGCGCGCCTTGACAGGATCCGTGTCGTCGCGGAGCGACGACCATTTTGAAATGGGACTGAAGTGAGAAGCCAGATGGCCAACGCACTCTACGTGGTCTTGATGGCAGCCGTGATCGTCGCTGTCGATTTGTTGTTCTTCAAGAACCGATTCTGGGAACGGCTGACGGTGAACCTGGGAATCGTCCTGGTATTCGCAGCTTTCTACTTCCGATTCCTGAAACGTCCGTGAGCGAGGCGAGGACGGCGCCCTCAGGCGCGAATTCGGGCGAGAGAATTCGTGCCTAACGGTGCGCTGGAGCTGAATGGCACGCCTTTTGTCTGCTTTCGACGCCCCAATCTCGGCCGAGCCAATGCCTTCGCGAGCACATCGTTGACGCCGGCTTCGGGTAGCTCATCTCAATGGAGAAATGAAATGGCGAAGCCGGCAAAGAACACGATTTGCCTTTGGTACGATCACGACGCTGAGGGCGCGGCGCGGTTTTACGCGAAGACCTTTCCCGATTCGTCCGTCGGCGCGGTGCACAAAGCGCCGGGAGACTTTCCGGGCGGCAAAAAAGGGCAGGTGTTGACAGTCGAGTTCACCGTGCTGGGAATCCCCTGTATGGGGCTCAATGGCGGACCCGCGTTCAAGCAGAGCGAAGCGTTCTCGTTTCAGGTCGCAACCGCCGACCAAGCCGAAACCGATCGCTACTGGAACGC
>DHJM01000049.1:1749-2479 GCA_002404335.1 Gemmatimonadales bacterium UBA4720 | reverse complement strand
GCTCGAAGAATCGCGCGTTGTCGTCGATCGTCTGCTTGGACAGCGTTTTCAGACGAGTCCGCGAGCTGAGCGAGCTCGTCGGCTCGTTAAACGCAATGTGACCGTCACTGCCGATGCCGAGTATCTGCAGGTCGATCCCGCCGCACTCCGCGATTCGTTTTTCATACCAGTCGCAGAACGCCGGATAGTTACTGGTCGTGCCGGACGGGACGTTGATGTTCTGAGGTTGGACGTTCACGTGCTTGAAGAAATTCTCTTGCATGAAGTAGGCGTAACTCTGCGGGTGATTGCCGGGAAGGCCGACGTACTCATCCAGATTGAACATCATCACGCGTGAGAAGTCGAGCTGACCCCGCTCGTACATTCGCACCAGCTCCTGGTATAGCCCGAGCGGTGTGGACCCCGTCGCCATGCCGAGCACGGCGTTGGGCTTGGTGTTGAGCAGCTCGGCGACCATCTGCGCCGCCAGTTTGCTCATCTCGTTGTAATTCTGTCTGATGACTACTTCCATGAGGGCCTCACCCTTTTGTTCAGTCGTCACTCTGAAGCGGCACGACGATTCTAATAAGTTGGGGTCGCACTATATGCTGCGATAATGCGGCGGCAGCGGCAACATGCTTCGAGTCAGTGAGTCGGCGACGGGCTCTCCGGCGTGACGATGACTGCGCCCTCCCCAACCATGTTTTACCGAATATCATTCATCGTAATACGTGACTGCGAATCTTGCAGC
>DHJM01000049.1:0-1633 GCA_002404335.1 Gemmatimonadales bacterium UBA4720 | reverse complement strand
CGCATGGGCTCTGCCGACGGTAATCGCCGTATGAAAAGGATTATCACAGCCGGAATTGTCACGGTTGGGCTGGTTCTGTGGGCGCACCAGTTGCCCACGATAGGAGGTCGCGTTCCAATGGTATTCGTAGCCCTCTGGTTTGGTTCGGCAACCATGGTCGCGTTGGTCTTTTCGATGGAAGGCTTCAATCCACAGTTTTGGGGAGCTCAGCCTCGTGATGCCACCCGACAGCACCTGTGGAGTTACAAGATGCGGATGACTGTTCTTTGTCTATTACCCCTGACGTTAGTCCCCCTATTGGAAAGCCACGGCGTTGGAAATGATCCCGCAGTGTGGCTCCTTGATTGTGCGTTATTCATTTCTATTTGCAGCGTGCCCTATTTCACGTTGGTAGCACGGACCGCGGTTGGAGGAGCCGTACTGAGCGTCGGAGCCTTTCAAGCACTATGGACATGCGGCGCTTCTGCGTTTTTCGTGATCATGAAGCACTTGGAAAACGGCAAAGGACGCCGATTGCCCCAAGGAGGAACATTTGAAGACTTTTTCAGGCTGGAATATCGCAACCTGTTTTATACTCTCTGCGCTTTGATGTTGCTCGTGTATTGTCCGGCTCTCCTGTGGCTAGGCCATCGGCGATTCTTGCGTCAGAAAGCGCCGCCTAACACCGCGCTGGAGCCAACGCCGAATGTCCCTTGAGCTTATAAACGGGTTGGTCCTGCAACGATTATCGATCTTGCGGAGCCACTCGCCCAGGCAGTGCTCATTGTCGGCGGCGTCGGCGACGGCTGGTCGTTCCTCGCGTCCGTCGAGGTCTATGACCCGCGAACGGGCCGATTCACTCCGGTGAAACCGATGGGAGTCGCGCGCGAGTCGCTCACGGCCACGCTGATGCGTGATGGTCGGGTGCTCATCGCCGGTGGACATCGCGACCGAGGCGAGAACATTGTGGTCTACTCCAGCGCCGAGATATATGATCCGGGCGGCGCCGGACCCGCGATGACGACGCATCACGGCGACTACGGGGGACTGGGTCGGGCGAATGCGGCAATCCTCGCGTGGTGCCGCGCGCACGTGCTCCAGGTCGATGATCCCGACGGCAATGAGCTGCTTTTCCCACTTCCGAGTGAGCAAGAGCAAAGGCGACGATCGCAAAACACTCTGGCGACGCACACCCCCTCTCGTCAGGTTATCTCGACAGTCGGTCCATTTCACGAGGAGTAATCCGTGCGCGCGTCGCCCCTACGCTTAAGCCTTCTCATCGCTTCCCTCGCGACCTTCGCCCCCACAATTGACGCACAATCACTCGTCAATCCGACCGCCGAGATGCATTGGCGCCATATCGGACCGTTTCGCGCGGGCCGAGGACGCGCCGTCGCAGGCGTGCCGTCGCAACCGAACACCTTTTACATCTCCTTCGACAATGGCGGAATTTGGCGCTCGACCGACTTCGGCTCCAACTGGTTCCCGCTCTTCGACGACCAGCCCACGGGATCGATCGGTGCCATCGCAGTCGCGCCATCCGACCCGAACATCATCTACGTAGGGAGCGGCGCAGGAATCATTCGTCCCGATCTCGCTACCGGCGACGGCATTGTACAAGTCCATCGACGCCGGCAAGACGTGGACGCACCTC
>DHJM01000132.1:44363-45591 GCA_002404335.1 Gemmatimonadales bacterium UBA4720 | reverse complement strand
GCCCGGCACTGCCTGAGCGCCAACTCCCGCTCGTGCGGATTGAGCGACGACATCGCCGTCGCCTGGATTCCGGCTCTCGCCGCCTCGAGCGTCACCGTGACGGTGAGATGCCCGGGCGTGAAGCCGAGCGATGAATAAAATCCGACGTTGTCCATCGTGCGCGGCATCGTCTCGAGCCCGATCACTTTCGCGCCAGCCTTTTTCAACCATTCAACGCCAGAGGACACGATCATCTTCCCGACGCCCTGACTCTGATAGTCGGGATGGACAGCCAGCGGCCCCATCCACCCTTCGACGCCAGAGCGGTGGACCATGTTGAAGGCCGCGATTCCGTCGCGCGCGTTGCGCCAGATCATCGCGCCGTCCTCGGCGTCCGTGATGGCGAACTTCCACACCGCCGGGTTGAGGTGCGGCACACGAACGCCCACCATCCCATCTCTGCGATAGCGCTCCGTGAATGCCTCGCTGAAAACCGCGTTGAGCGCGGGAATTTCGCGCACGCTCACGCGCTCGGGTGATTCCGACACCCACGCGTGTCTCCAGTTGCGCGCGAACGCCATTATGCGCCCGCTCCCGCCGTGCGCTCGGCGGATTCCGCCGCCACGCGTGGAAGCACTTCCGGCGTCCGCCCAGGCCAGGTCGACTCGGCGTCCTCGTCTGGGTCGGCGTCGATGGCGTCCACTTCACTCTCGGTCACAACGGAGCAGCCCCGATCCGCGTCATAGTTGACGTTGATCACGCGATCCAATCCTTCGCGCACCGGCTCGATGTGCGTGATCAGGATCACCTGCTCGAAGCGGTCCTGAAGACCGCGCAGCAGCTCGACCACGTTGAATCGTCTCGCCTCGTCCAGCGAGCCGAAGACCTCGTCGAGAATCAGCAGCGAAAAACTCTGGCCGGCTCGCTCGGCGATCATCTGTGAGATCGCCAGACGAAGGACGAGGTTGGCGAGATCTTCTTCCCCACCGGACAGGACGGGCTTCTGAATGCCATCCTCCAGAATAACAATGTTGTACTGGTCGTCCAGCTCCAGCTCGGTGTAGCGCGCATCGGTGAGCTCGCTCAGGAACGCGCTCGCCAGCTCCGAAAGCTCGGGACGGAGCTGGAAATTGAGATCCGTGCGCAGGTCCGAGAAGGCGCGGTCCAGCTCGTCGTGCATCCGCCGATCGGTCTGGAGCACCTCGAGCTCGGCGACTTTCTTCTTCAGCTCTTCCGCCGACTCCTGCGC
>DHJM01000132.1:42149-44232 GCA_002404335.1 Gemmatimonadales bacterium UBA4720 | reverse complement strand
GCTTCCATCGGGGTCAGCCGATCGACTTCCCCAATCACCTCGGCGTGCCGCGCGGGGTCGTAGCCCGGTGGAATACGCGAGATGTCGCGTTTCATCTGCACTTCGCGCTGTCGCTTCGCCGCGAGGTCGCGCACGATCGTTCCCAGCTCCAGCACCGCGAGCTGCACCTTTGCGAGCCTGCGCTCGAGCGTGCCCACCTCCAGCATCAGAGCCCGGCGCTTCTCATCGAGCTGATGAACGTCTTCGGGCATCTGCTCCAGCTGCTCGACGCGCGCCTTGTAGTAGCTCCCGTCGACGTTCACAGTTTCGATCAGCTCCTCGAGATGCTCGACCACGGTGTGGAGACTTCCACCAAGCGGGCGGCTGCAGGTCGGACACGCGCCATCCTCGCCGAGCGCGACGACGCGATCGCGCTGGTGCTTGACCTCGGTGTACTGCTGTCTCAGCGCTTCGCGCTTGGTCTGCGCTTCCTGTCGGTCGCGCACCCATTCGGTTCGCCGCGCTTCAAGGAGGCCCTGAGCATCCTCGAGCTCGGAGCGCTTCTTTTCCAGCTCCAGCGTTGCTTCTTCTTCGAGCGCCGGCGCCTTCTCGATTCGCGCGTGACGCTCCTCGAGTCTCGCGATCTCCTCGCGCAGCGCGGCCTCGGCTTCAAGCAGCGTCTTCCGCCGGCCTTCCTCGCGATAGAGTATGTTGAGCGCCTGGAGCTCGACGTTGAGCGCGAACAGTGGCTCGACCGCATCGCGCAGGGTGGCGAGCTGAGCGCGCGCGGCCTGAACGCCTTCCAGCTCGCGCGCAACGCGCTCGGCGTCCCGTTGGAGTGCTGCTTCTTTTTCCTCCGCGACCGTGATCTGGGTCAGCAGCTGCGCGGATTGCTCCCGCTGGCGCTGCACCATTTCCCAGCGTGGCTCGATTGCCATCATCTCGCGCTGGCGCACTGCTCCGCGATGCGCCGCGTGGTGCGCGCGCGCTTCGGCTTCTTCCTTTCGTGAGGCTGCTTCCGCGAGTGAGCGCAGAACGACCTCAGGATCGCGCATCCCGCGCTGCATGCCGTCGATCGCGGCGCGGACGCGGTTGCGCCTCTCGCGCGTCAGGTCCTGCGCGATGCGGAGCTTCTCGTAGCCGAGCACCCGCGAAAGAAACTGTCCGCGCCTGGCGGGACTCATCGCCGCCATTACGCTCAGCTCCTTCTGGGCCGTGAAGTACGTGTGGAAGAATTCCGACATCGACATGCCGAGGCGGCGCTGCATGAGCTCGGTGACGCTCGAGATCGAATTCGCGATCGGGCTGTCGGCGCCATCGAGATAGACTTCCGCGCTCGTCAGTCCGCGGACAACGCGATAGCGGTGGGAGCCAATCTCGAAATCGAGCTCGACTTCGACGGGCGCGCGCGCTCCGGCGCCCATGAACCGGATGGATTCGCGGTTGCCGCGAATCGCCGGATTGCCGTAGAGCGCCCACGCGATTGCTTCGAGAAGCGTGGTCTTGCCGGCGCCGTTCGGACCGATGATGCCGGTGAGGCCAGTTCCGAACTCGAGCTCCGTCCGTACGTGCTGACGGAAGTTGGTGAGCTTAAGACTATTGAGTCTCACGCGATGGAGTCCTCTTCGGTCGGGCCCGCTACGAGGTCCGCCTCACGGAGATAGTGCAGCCCGAGCTCGACGAGAGCTTCGCGATCGATGTTCTCCGTGAGCACGCGCGAGCCGAGCTTGTCGCGAACGGTGTCCGCCAGAGACGCTCGGCGGCCCGGCGCGGCCTGGCCGTTTTCGCGACGCACGATCTCCGGTCGTCGCGTGTCGAGGTGAAACTGGAGCGCTCTCCGCTTGTATTCGCGGAGCGCCTTGTGGTCCAGCTCGCGCAGGATGTGGCGCGGAACATCACGCACGACCAGCCGCACGATCTTGTCGTCGATGCCGCCTTCAAGGTTATCTACCGTCGCGCGAATCGCCTCGTCGAGCGAAGCGGGTGACAGCCCGGTGCCGGAGAGCGATGGCAGGTCGACCCACTGCCGGAGCGGCGGAATCGGGTGAAACGTGTGAGCCCCGGTCGTGAGATCGTGTTCGATGATCCCCTTGCCGCCGATCCT
>DHJM01000132.1:39759-41962 GCA_002404335.1 Gemmatimonadales bacterium UBA4720 | reverse complement strand
GCGTGATCCCCATGGGACGGCGATCGAGCTCGCGGCCGTACCTGGGCAGTACCCCTTCAATCTCCCCGTGGAGCAGGAGGACGTTGTATTTCGCGGCGGCATCGGGCTCGAGCGACGGCGCCTTCCCCATGTCGGGTACCGCCAGAATCGAAAGATCGCGCTCGTGAAAGGTGATGCGCTTTGGCTCGCCTTCCACCACCGTGATCCCGAGTGGGGCGAACAGCGGCAGAATGCATCTCGTTTCCGCCATGCGCGGAGTGTCGTGATTGCCGGCGACCATCACCACGGTTGCGTCGGGCAGCATCTGCATGAGGCGCGAGAACTGGTGAAAGGCGTGGAGAATCGCCGGATTGCTGGGGCGAACGGCGTGAAATACGTCGCCGGCGATGAGCACCAGGTCGGGCTTCAGCTCGATCACCTTGTCGATGACGCGGCGCAGCGACAACGCGACATCCGCCTCACGCTGGTTGATGCCGGTGGGGGTCTGCCGCTGATATTGTCTGAAGCCGAGGTGTATGTCCGAGAGGTGAACCAGTCTCATCGAGTGCGCATCGCTCTTATCCATTGAGTGATCTTCGTCCTCACCTGCATCGGCGCTCCCTGTGGTCCTCCCTTTTGGGACGGGGCCGCGGCGATCGTGGACTGTACGATGATGCTACTCCTGGAGTCCGTAATCCAGCCTAACCTTCGGTCGATCTGAATTGTGCCCGACAGCGTGCCCGAAGTGGCGTAACCGGTGCCCGCGGCCGGCGCGCCCAGCGCTCCCGGCGAGCTGCGCGAGTTCATCCGCGCCATCGTGCCGCGCAGCGAGATGAATGCGAGATCGCCGTTCCGGCTCAGAGAATCGAGACGGAACGTCGCCCGCACCTGTCCCATCTGGCCCGGATCGCCGCTCAACGGGATCTGCATCTCGCGCGTCCACTTTGCGCCGACGGCGACCGGCTCGCGCGCCAGCATCGCGGGCATCTCTCCGAACACTTGTCGCAGCTCGCTGTTGGGATCGTCGTCGTTGACAATCTCCATCGCTCCATCCGTGGAAACACGCACCCAGACGCGCTTTGCCGTCATCGCCCGACGCTTGAGATCGGCGAGCGAGCCCGCCGAGGCGGGAGTCATCGCGACCGAATCGGTAATCGACTGCATGAGAGTGCCACCGGACGTCCACTGGTGCGCGATCGCGCGGGTGAACACCTCGATGGACGTCGTCATCGAGCTGGTCGCCGAATCACGCCCCCCGCCACGGGTGGTGCCGATCATCTCCACCGATTGCGAGAGGTGCATCCTGAGGGTGTCGCCGATGTGGGGGCGGATCTGGAGAAGGACCGGCTGCGAGAGCGCCACCTGTGCGAAGCAACAAACTGCGAGAAGAACGATTCCTCCTGCACGCATACGGATCCTGCTAAAACCCATATGGATCGTTTTCCGGAGCCGACTTGATGCTCGCCGCCATTGGACGCGTCGCCGGCTGCGCCGGGATGATCTTTCGGAATTGCGCCGAGAAGTACGCCTTCACGTTTTCGGGTCGCGCCAGAAGCGTCGCGTTGCGGGCCCGGATCACCTCTTCCTGCGTAAAGAGCGCGGTGATCTCCTGCACCCACGGAAGCGTGATCGCGGGGTCGAGCGGCCGGAGTGCCCGCAAAATTGCCGCGTCGAGCGAAACGTCGCCCGCCTGTGGGTAGCGCTCCGAGCCCTCGCGTCCCTGCATCACCGCTGGACGCGGGAAGCGCACGAAGATCGGCTGAGTGAAATGTGGATGTCGAATCATCAACTGCCCCTTCTCCAGCGTGGCAAGCTTGGTTCTCGTCGCCGGGCTCAGCACCGCGTAGCCCGGTGTCGAGAGCTCGTCGGGATCCATTCGTCCGAACAGCGACGTCCCGGAATTGCCGACAACTCTCCGATGCACCTGCGAGCGGAATTGCTGCGCGCTGAACAGGACGAGACCCAGGTACCTTCCGCGCTCGGCAATATCCAGTAGCATCTTCCGGACGTAAGTGTCGGGACCATCACCCGGCGCGTACTTGTTCAGCTCGTCGACGAATACGACGAGATGCTTGACGCCCAGGTCCCTTCGTTCCAGATGCTCACGGAGCTTGGAGACGATCCGCGCGAAGATGAGGTCCTGCGCATCTTCCTCGAGGTTGGCGACATCCACCACGTACACCGTGCGGTCCTCAAAGCTCCCGAACGGTAGATCGCTCACCGC
>DHJM01000132.1:37790-39616 GCA_002404335.1 Gemmatimonadales bacterium UBA4720 | reverse complement strand
TCGCGGAACCACGCATCGAGGTCGGCAAACGACTGCACCGTGTGCTTCTTGCTGAGCAGAGGGTCGGAAAACTCCTTGTCGACGACGTTCTGAACAATGAAGTCGATCAGCGCATCGGCCTTCGCATCGATGTCGTCCCTGTTGAGAAGAACCTCGGCGAACTGCAGGACCTCGCGCAGACCCCAGGTAAGCGGCGTGACGTTGTCGAGCAAAGCTTCGTTGTTCCGGAACGTGTTCAGAGCCAGACCCTTCGCGTTGTACGGAGCGAAATACTCGACTTTCTGAAACGGCTTCGGCTCGACGTCGAGCTTCTCGTAGAGTGCCTCGTCCGACTTCTCGAGCTTTCCCGGCTGATCCAGATAGCACAGGTCGGGACCTTTGACATTGAAGCACACCGCGGCGATCGATCCCTTGTCCTCGGGGAAATGTCGGAACATCGATGCGAGCAGCCACTCGACGGCGCTCGTCTTGGTCGCGAGCCCCGAGACGCCGGTGATGTTGAGGTGCGCTGCCTCGGGCCCTAAGAGGAAATCAGCGTCGAGGTAGATCACGGCCTCCGTCCCGCCGGCGCGATAAACGCCGATGGGAATCCCCGTGTTCGCTCCCTCGCGCAGATAACTGTCCATGCGGAGCGCGACCTGCACGTCGGCTTCCTCGGCTAGAAAGACCTGTCCCATCGGGACCGGCTGGAGCGGCTCCTCCGGGATCTGCCGCAGCACGGCGGCAGTATAAAGCCGGATCTCAGCTCGCTCGGTGGCGGCGTAGCCCGCCATTGTCGGCAAGCCGTCGTGGCCAAGCACGTCGTGCATCGGAGACTGGAGATCGGTGTAGCTGAAGCCTTCTACGACGATTCCGTAGATGTGGGGAATCTGCCCGTCCATCGGGTTCGCGCCATCGACGCGGACGATCGTCCCGATCCCGACAGGTGAGTCGATCGCCGTCCAGAAGTGGAACTCGTGCGGCGTGTTCGGCTTCCGCTCCGTTGCGACGATGCGGCCAAGCGCTTCGGTCATGAAATAGCTCTCAGAAATTCTTCAACGTCTCGAATGCCGTAAGACATCTTATCCCAACGTCCGTCGGGTAGTGCCAGCGGCGATGTTTCGGCGAGTACCCAGCGCGAGATTTCGTCCGCGCGATCGGTGGGATTGTCGCACCTGGACATCTCGACGCGGACGAGCCCCCACAACGCATCGTGGCCCTCCGGATCGCGGAGTCGCAGATACCAGCTCATCACCGCGCTGCGCGACTTCGGCGTGACCTGGAACACGGACGATCTTTCGCCCTTGGCCAAACCCACGACTGTCCTGAGTGCTTCGCCCTCGACGTAAAGCGTGAAGTGGCTCTTGATCACGCCGATCGCGTTCGCCGAAGCCGCCGCGTGCGGACTGCGAGTGATGCTTCCATCGATAAAAAGAGGAGCTTCACCGCGAGCGCACCACGCTTCCGCGAGCTCATCCTCGAGGGCGTCACGCTGTCGATCCACCGCGCGAATCGCGCGCTCGAGCAGAACCGTAGGGTGCTCGCTTGGATACGCGCCGCTCGCGTCGGGAATCGATGTGTCCACGACCTGAAACTGGCCGTATTTCCGCTGAGAGCCGGCGCCCAAAGTCTCGGTCAGCGGTGGCAAATACTTGAGCGGCAGATACAGCTTCTGCTCCAGTCTGGGCGGCTGGTGGCCCCAGGTCACGAGGCGGCGGTTCACGCGAACGCGAACCGCGGCAGAAGTGGTACCGAGCACGATCGGCACGCCGAAGTGGCGCCCGATCAGCCTCACCTTCTGCGTTCCATCGAGAAATGCGCCGAATCCGGAGATCGTCGTGCGATCT
>DHJM01000132.1:34466-37688 GCA_002404335.1 Gemmatimonadales bacterium UBA4720 | reverse complement strand
TCGGCCCTCGAGCTCAATTCGAGATCCCCGCTTCCCTCGACTGCGCTCGCCCCCGGCAACCACTCCTTCAGCAAACGAATAGCTGCCCGGCTCGCCGAGTCCGGACTGGGGCTGCTAACCAACATCGCCGGCTACTCCAGCCCGATGTCCCAGGCCTGCTCGAGATCCTTTTTCGAGTACGCCCGGAATGCGGTGAGGGTGTGAGTCGACTTGATCCCGGGAACCACCGTCACTTCCTCGGTCACGATTCTGGCGATCGCCTCGTGCTCGGCCACTTCGACCATTGCCACGAGGTCCCACTCCCCCGAAACGGAGTAGACCTGCGAGACACCATTGATTCCAGCTAGCTTCGTCGCGCACTGGGCGATTCGCTGTGGCTCGGCCTTTATCAATACGATGGCGGTAATCATGGGTGCCCCGATGCTGCTATCTTTGGTGAGCGGCGACGCCGCGCGGTGGGAAGACATATAACGATACCGGCGGGGCGGACACTACGCCACGTGCGAGAAAATAGAGGGCGGGATGTCGGAATTGCAGGAAGTTGAAGAGCGCGCCACCGGACAGGCTGGGCGCGGCCAGAGTCTCGTCTACACGCTCCCGCACACCATCGAGTCGATTGCGGAATTTCTGACTCCCGCTCTTGCCCGCATCGATCCATCGGCGGGAGGCACGCAAGTCGTGGTGGTGACTCGCGATGCGGAAACAGCTCTCGCGATTTCGGAGGAAGTTCTCCGTCTTTCCGGGCCGACTGGAATCGAGGTGGTGCCCATCACGAGTACCGTGCGCGCCGCTCGCATCTTCAAGACCCGGCCGGTTCTCGCCGTTGCTGGAACGCCGCCGGAGATTCTGGAGCTCGTACGCGCCTCGCTCCTCAAGCTCGACACGGTACGCACCGTCGCCCTCGCCTGGGTGGATGACATTCTCGACGAAGGCGCGGAGACCGTTGCCGCACTCGAGGCAGTGCTCGGCGAGCTCAGCGATGCTGGTCGCATCGTCGTCGCCCGCAAGCTGACGCCGACTGTGGAAAATCTGGTCGAGCGCTACGCCCGGCGCGCCCGGCGCGTGGGGCCCGCGGATATGGAAGCGCCCCAGATACCCGCGGATTACGAGATGCCGATCATCAAGTTTGTCACCGTCGCTGCAGGTGCCCGAGCCGGCGCGCTGCGGAGACTGCTCGATGATCTCGATCCTCCGTCGGCGCTTATTGTCGCGCGCGACGAAACCGCCGCCACCGAGGCAGCGCGCACCCTTCGAACCCTTGGCTACCACGAGGATGACGAGTCGATCGCCGTGACTCGGGGCTATGTCGGGAGCGCCGCCACGCACACGGTGATTTTCTATCAGCCGCCGGTGACGCCCGCGGAGCTGCACGGCATCTCGCAGGCGAAGCCGGTTCAGGTCGTTGTGATTGCAACGCCGGGCGAAGTCCCCTGGCTCAGAGAGCTGGCGGCTGGGAGACTCGCCGCGCTGAATCTTCACGGGCCCGAGCGTCGCGCGCATGACCGGGAAGAAGCCGGACGCCAGGAGCTGCGCGCGGTGCTCGCGCGCGGGGTTCCCACCCGCGAGATCATAGCGCTGGAGCCACTGCTCCAGGATTTCGACGGGACGGAGCTCGCCGCTGCCGCTCTTTACCTGTTGGAGCGCGAGCGCGCTCAGCGACGCCAGGCCGACGCGAACCAGGCGCCGGCCGCTAAGCCGAGACCCGCTGATGGCGAGCGCCCCCGCGCTGGTGCCGGCGCCGCTCCTGCCGGCGGGATGATCCGCCTCTTCATGACGATCGGCACGCGCGACGGCGTGAAAGTTGGAGATCTCATGGGCATCATCGCCGGAGAAGGCGGGATTCCCGGAGATCGCGTCGGAAAGATCGATTTGCAGGAGAGCCACGCCCTGATCGAAGTGGCGGCGGGCGACGCGGCCAGCGTGATCGCCCGGGTGAACGGCTCGATGATCAAGGGACGGCGCGTCGTCGTGCGCGGCGAACGGGATCGAGAGGATCGCGAGCGCTCCGCGGGACCGAGGGAGCGTCCGGAGCGCGGCGGGCGAAGTGACCGGCCGCGAAGTGATCGGCCGCGAAGCGACAGGTCGTCAGGCGATCGGCCGCGTCCTCCCCGTCGGCCGGGGTCGTCCGATCGACCAACCCGCGGGGGCGGGGGGCCACCGCGTAGAGATCGCGATCGCTCGTGAGTGGGCCGAGTGGACCATTCCACCAGGCCGGTGGATGGGTGGAAGTGATCGCCGGCGTGATGTTCAGCGGCAAGAGCGAGGAGCTGATCCGGCGCGTCCGGCGCTCCATCATCGCTCGAAAGCGGGTGCAGGTGTTCAAGTCGCACCTGGACGCCAGATACGCCGGCATCTACTCGATCTCGAGCCACGACGGACGCACTGTCGAGGCGATCCCCGCCGATTCCGCTGCGCAGATAAGCCAGCAGATCGACCCCATGGCGAACGTAATCGCGATCGACGAAGCCCAATTCCTGGATGTCGGGATAGTCCCCCTGGTCACCTCGCTGGCCGCCCGGGGACGCCGGGTAATCGTGGCGGGAACGGACACGGATTTCCGCGGAGAGCCGTTTGGGGCGATGCCGGATCTAATGGCAATTGCTGAGGTCGTGGACAAGCTGCACGCGATTTGCGTACTCTGCGGAGGCCCCGCCAGCCGCAATCAACGGCTGATCGGTGGCCGGCCGGCTCCTTACAACTCGCCGCAGATCATGGTCGGCGGTACGGAATCGTACGAAGCGCGGTGCAGGATGTGCCACACCGTACCCCCGAGCGACGCGGCTCAGGTTCCGCTTCTCTAGCAGCTCGATTGACTGCTGGGATGGGTCCGCAAGCTCCAAGCAGTTGTTTATGCGTGACATAGCTGGGAGAACTTCCTATCTTGGCCCCGCAGGCGGCTGCTTCCACCTCGATCCACTGAAAGATGATTCTCATCGGACTGACCGGAAACATCGCTAGCGGAAAATCAGAGGTCGCGAAGATGCTGGCCGAGCGTGGCGCCACCATCATCGATGCGGACGAGCTCGCCCGTGAAGCAGTGCGCCCCGAGACCCAGGCGCTCAGGGACATCGTGAAGCGCTGGGGCAAAGACGTCATCAAGCAGGACGGGAGCCTCGACCGGGAAGCGCTTCGGCGGATCGTGTTCGCCGAACAAAGCGAGCTCGACGCGCTGAACAGAATCGTCCACCCGGGCGTCGCGCGGATGCAGGATCGCGAGGTCGC
>DHJM01000132.1:33451-34363 GCA_002404335.1 Gemmatimonadales bacterium UBA4720 | reverse complement strand
GAAGAGACCGAGGCGATGAACATGATCGCCGCGCAAATGCCCGCCGAGCTCAAGCGCGCGCGGGCGGATTACTGCATCGACAACAACGGCTCACTTGAAGAACTTGAGCGCGATGTCGATGCGCTATGGAGCTCTCTTCAGCGCGATGCGGTCGACACAGTGAAGGATACCCGCGTCAAGGGAAGCGATGTCCACGCCATGGGAAGCGATGCCCGCGTCATGGAGAGTCAAGTCAGCATTTCTTGACTCTCTTTTGAGGCGCGGATAGACTTCGCGCGCGGCGGTCCTCGCACGCATCACCATAGCGGAGCACAAGTGGCAAACATCCCGAACGATCTCCAGTACACCGAAGAGCATGAGTACGTCCGTAAGGGCAAGGACGGCAACGCGGAGATCGGCATCACCGACTTCGCCCAGGGCGAGCTCGGCGATATCGTCTACATCGAGCTGCCCAAGGTCGGCACGAAATTCGGCAAGCACGATGTGTTCGGAACGATCGAAGCGGTGAAGGCGGTGTCGGAGCTGTTCGCGCCGATTGCGGGCGAGGTAGTCGCGATCAACGACCGGCTCGACAAGGAGCCAGCTCTAGTGAATACCGATCCCTACGGTGCGGGCTGGATGATCAAAGTCAAGCCGACCAGCGCGTCGGAGATCGATGGCCTGATGAAGTCGGACGCGTACACGAAGCACATCGGGGTCAAGTAAGGGATTTCAGAAATTTGCTTCGGATCGAGCCTGAGAGCGTCAGCCATGTCAGCTGGTTCCGACTACCGCCTCTGCGTACGCGTCGGCTGGTGGGCAGGAGCAAATAAGATTTCGGTCCCCGTACGCGCTCTCGATTCGCGCTACCGCTGGCCAGACCTTGAATTCCAGAGTCCACGGCGCCGGGAACGCGGCGCGCTCCCTCGTATA
>DHJM01000132.1:31799-33430 GCA_002404335.1 Gemmatimonadales bacterium UBA4720 | reverse complement strand
ACGTTGTCCTGCCTGTCCGCGGCGCCGGACTCGATCTCCCTGATCTCCTCGCGAATCGAGATCATCGCCTCGCAGAATCTGTCGAGCTCGGCCTTCGGCTCGCTCTCCGTCGGCTCGATCATCAGCGTACCCGGCACCGGAAACGAGACAGTCGGTGCGTGGAAGCCGTAGTCCATCAGCCGCTTCGCGATGTCCTCGACCTCGATACCGCTCGTCTGCTTCACCACCCGCGTGTCGACGATGCACTCGTGCGCGATGGTTCCGTGCGCGCCCTTGTACAACACCGGAAAATGCGGCTCCAGGCGCTTCGCGATGTAATTCGCGTTGAGGATCGCGATTTTCGTGGCGTACTCCAGTCCATCGCCGCCCATCAGCTTGATGTAGGCGTGAGAGATCGGGAGAATGCTGGCGCTTCCCCACGGCGCCGCCGATACCGCTCCGACCTCGTGCCGTCCGTCGAGTCTGACCACCGGATGGCCGGGCAAAAACGGCACGAGGTGCTTCGCCACTCCGATGGGCCCCATGCCCGGCCCGCCACCGCCGTGCGGGATGCAGAACGTCTTGTGGAGATTCAAGTGGCAGACGTCGGCGCCGATGTCCGCTGGCCGGCACAAGCCGACCATCGCGTTCATGTTCGCGCCATCCATGTACACCTGTCCGCCGTACTTGTGGACGATGTCGCAGATCTCGACGATCGACTCCTCGAACACGCCATGGGTCGAGGGATACGTCACCATCAGCGCGGCGAGGTGCAAGCCGTGCTCCTCCGCCTTCGCCCTCACGTCGTCAACATCGATGTTCCCGCGCTCGTCGGTCTTCACGACCACGACCTGCATCCCGGCCATCACCGCGCTCGCCGGGTTGGTCCCGTGCGCCGACTGGGGGATCAGGCACACATTGCGGTGCGCCTCATTGCGCGACGCATGATACGCCCGGATCACCAGCAGTCCGGCGAACTCTCCCTGGGAGCCGGCGTTCGGCTGGAGTGAAACCGCGGCAAACCCCGTGATCTCGGCCAGAGCGCTCTCAAGCTCGTCGAACAGCTGGCGATAACCGTCCGTCTGGTCGAGCGGCGCAAAGGGGTGAATCTTGGCGAACCCGGGCCAGGTAATTGGCATCATCTCCGCCGTCGCGTTCAGCTTCATCGTGCAGGAGCCGAGCGGAATCATGGAATGGACGAGCGAGATGTCGCGCGACTGCAGCCGGTTCATGTAGCGGAGCATCTCCGTCTCGGCGTGGTGCTTGTTGAACACCGGATGCGTAAGAAACGGAGTCGTCCGATTGAAGCGCTCGTCGTAGCGGGGGTCGGCCCCCGAAGCCAGGTCCTCGACCCCAAAGTCGGGATCCTTTCCGCCGTTGAACGCCGCCAGAAGATTGGTGATGTCGTCGTTGCTGACCGTCTCGTCGAGAGCGACGACGATGCTTCTGTCGTCCATCACGCGCAGGTTGATGCGGCGGTTTCGCGCTTCTTCGAGGATCGCGTGCACATTCTTCTTTCCCAGCGCGACACGGATCGTGTCGAAATAGTCCTCGTGCACGATCGTGTAGCCGAGCTTGCGAAGGCCTTCGCTGAGCGCCAGGGCAAATCCGTGCACCCGCCTCGCAATGCGGCTGAGCCCCTGCGGCCCGTG
>DHJM01000132.1:31337-31705 GCA_002404335.1 Gemmatimonadales bacterium UBA4720 | reverse complement strand
GCGAAATACGCCGCGTGCGGGCCGCCGTATCCCAGTGGAACTCCGAAGCGCTGCGTGTTGCCGACGACGATGTCGGCCCCCCACTCACCCGGCGGCGTGAGCAGCACCAGGCTCAGGAGATCGGCCGCGACCGTGAGCAGCGCGTCGGCCGCGTGCACCTGCTCGACGGTCTTCGTGTAGTCGATGACCGCGCCATCCGTCGCCGGATACTGTACGAGAACGCCAAAAATATCGGGCGTGATCTTGAAATCGGCGTGGCTCGCGACGCGCACCTCGATTCCGCGCACTCCGGCGCGGGTCTTCACCACGTCGATCGTCTGCGGATGGCACTCGGACGCGACGAGGAAGACTTCCTTGCCTGGCTTGCC
>DHJM01000132.1:22695-31196 GCA_002404335.1 Gemmatimonadales bacterium UBA4720 | reverse complement strand
CATCGTCTGGAAGTTGAGCAGCGCCTCGAGCCGTCCCTGCGCGATCTCAGCCTGATACGGCGTGTAGGCCGTGTACCAGCCCGGGTTCTCGAGGATGTTTCGCTGAACGACGGGCGGGGTGACGCAGTCCGAGTATCCCATCCCGATGAACGAGCGGAACACCTGGTTCTTCGCCGCAAGGGCGCGGAAATAGGCAAGAACGTCCGGCTCAGTCATTCCTTTCGGCAGAGCCAGGCCATCGCGGAACCGGATCTTTCGTGGAACGGTCGCGTCTATCAGCGCATCGAGCGATGAAAATCCGAGAATCTTGACCATCTCGGCCACATCTTGCTCGTCGGGTCCAACATGTCGGGGTACGAAGGATTCAGCGGGAGGAATCGCGGCTTCAACGTGCTTGATTGTGGTGCTCATAGAGGTGACAATTTAACACCCTATGCACTCCCGGCGAAGTTACGGCCCCTGGCGCCTTCTCATCGCGGCGCCCCGTTCGGGCGCCGAGAACATGGCGCGGGACACCGCATTGCAGGCGCGCGCGGCTCGAACGGGCGAAACGGTGTTCAGCATCTATTCCTGGATCCGACCGACGCTCTCGTTCGGGAGGAATCAACCTGCGACTAGCCTCTACGATCTCGGGAAGATTCGCGCAGCTGGAATGGACGTCGTGCGCAGGCCAACCGGGGGCCGCGCAATTCTCCACCATCGCGAGGTCACCTACAGCGTCACCGCGCCGGTGAAGGATGCGTTGCCCCTTCGCGAGACATATTCGCGCATCAACCGAATTCTGCAGACGGGCCTGAGCCAGCTCGGCGTTTCGGTCGAGCCAGTCCGCCGTTCGCTACCCACACGGGCGCCAGGCGTGCGAAGCTGCTTCGAGACGCCGGCCGAAGGCGAGCTGATCGCTGCTGGATGCAAGCTCGTCGGCAGCGCCCAATGGCGAGACGACAGGGCGTTGTTGCAGCATGGCTCCATCCTCGTCAACGATGACCAGTCGTCGCTTCCGGGTTTTGCCGCCGGGGCACAGGCGGTGCGTGAATCGATTCCGGCTCCGGCGACGCTTTACGCACTGCTCGGTCGCTCTCCCGACGCCAACGAGGTTGCGAGCGTGATGTTCGACGCGGTACGGTCGCTCGAAGACGAGGACGCGACCGCGCTGGACGAGGACGACGTTCGCGACGAGATGTTGGAGCACGTTCCGCACTTTCTCGATGAGGATTGGACATGGCGGCGATGAGATACGCGCGGCTCCTTTGCGCACTTGTGGTATGCGGGTGCGTTGGAACCGAGTCGTCTTCGGCGAATAACTCCGGGGGAACTCTCGCGATCTCCACCGGCGGCGATCCCGATGTTCTGATCCCATCGCTCGTTCAGAGCGTTGTAGGAGCGGAGATCACCGATATGATCTACGACCGCCTAGCGGACATCGGCGATTCCCTCAACATCCTCAGCGACAAGGGCTTCGTCCCGCGCCTGTCCGACCATTGGACGTGGAGCGCCGACTCGCTCAGCATAGCGTTTCACATCAATCCAAACGCGAAGTGGCACGACGGACTTTCGGTCCGCTCGAACGATGTGCGCTTCACCATCGCCAGCACGAAGGACTCTACGCTCGGATCGCCAAACGCATCGTTATTAACGAACATCGACTCGGTGAGCACTCCCGATTCAGCGACCGCTGTCTTCTGGTTCCACGCCCGCTCTGCCCAACAGTTCTACGATGCCGTGTATCCTCTGCCGATCATGCCGGAGCACGTCTGGAAAGGCATTCCGCCGGCGAGCTGGCGCGCTTCCGACGCCGCGAAGAATCCGATCGGCTCGGGCCAGTACAGATTCGTTCGCTGGATTCCGCGCGTGGCGGTCGAGCTCGTGGCCGACACGACGAACTATCGAGGCGCGCCGAAGCTCAGTCGCCTGATCTGGAGCATTGCTCCCGACTTCCCTACCGCGCTGACAAGGCTCCTTTCCGGCGAGACCGATTTTCTGGAGCAGTTGCGCCCCGGCGACGTGGCAGAAGTGGCTAAGCATCCGGAATTGCGCGCCAAACAGAATCACACCCTGCAGTATTCATTCACGCAATTCAACCTGCGCGATCCCGTGAATCATGCGCGTCCACACCCCATCTTCGGCAGCCGGCCGCTTCGCCGCGCGCTGACGATGGCGACGGATCGCGTCGCCCTCGTGCGAAGCGTCTACGATTCCCTCGCGTTACCCGCACTTGGGCCAACGGTGCGCGCATATCCGACAACCGATCCCAATCTTCCGCAGATCCCCTTCGACCTTCCCCGTGCGCGTCAGATCCTCGACTCGCTCGGGTGGCGCGTCACGACCAGCGATAGCGTGCGCTCGCGCAACGGACGTCCGCTCCAGTTCACTCTTTCGGTTCCGAATTCGAGCAAGATTCGCATACAGTTCGCGGTGCTGCTCCAGGAGCAGCTGCGGCAGGCCGGCGTCAAGGTGGATGTAGAGCAGATCGATTACCCGGTGTGGCTGGAGAAAGAGAGAAAGCGCGCCTTTGACGCGGTAATCGGTCAGTGGAACACGCAGCCGAGTCCGGGCGCGGTTCGCGGATCGTGGGGGACGGCGGGATCGCGCGCGGCGAGCGGCAACAACTACGGCTCCTACGAGAATCCGGTGTTCGATGCAACCGTCGACAGCGCGGTCTCGTCGTTCGATCCGGCCACGCGCAAGGCGCTGCTTACCAAAGCGTATGAGACGATCATCCAGGACGCGCCGGCGATCTGGCTGGCAGAGCCGATCCAGACGGTCGCTTATCACTCGCGCCTTCAGCTGGCGACGCTGAGAGCGGACGCCTGGTGGGCGCACATCCCGGAGTGGTCGATTCCGGCGGACAAGCGGATCCCGCGCGACAACGCGCCTCCTTCAGCATCGCCGTCGACTCCACCCGCCCTACCGGCGGGTCAGAAAACCCCCTAGCGGGTGCTCCGCTACATCGCGCAACGGCTGACCCAGGCCGCGGTGATCGTCGCCATTGTCGCGACAATCACGTTCGCGCTGATTCACCTCGCTCCCGGCGATCCGTTCAGCGCCGTGATGGACAACCCGAATGTGAGCGAGACCGTGCGGCAGACGTTGCGCGCGCAGTACGGACTCGACCGTCCGCTGCCCGAGCAGTTCGTCAGATACTTTAGCTCCCTCGCGCACGGCGAGCTGGGCTGGTCGTTCTCGCACGATCGGCCGGTACGTGAGGTCATGGGAGCCGCGCTTCCAAATACGCTCCTCCTCATGGGGGTCGCACTCGTCGGAAGCTTCGTTTTCGGAATCCTCATCGCCCTCTTACAGGTCTCGCGTCGCGGCTCGGTGACGGACCATGTGTTGAGTGGACTCTCGCTTTTTTTCTTCTCGATGCCGGATTTCTGGCTCGCCCTTCTGGCGCTGCTCACGTTCTCCTATTGGCTTCCGATTTTCCCCGTTGGAGGCGCGGTCGATCCCGTGATGCATGAGTACTGGCCGCTCGGAGGGCGGATCGTCGATCGTCTGTACCACCTCGCGCTCCCCGCGCTCACTCTCATGCTGCTCGCGTCCGCCGTGGTAGCGCGATATCAGCGCGCGGCGCTGCTCGACGTTCTTCCCGCCGATTACATCCGCACCGCCCGCTTAAAGGGACTCACCGAGCCGCAAATTCTCCGACGTCACGCGCTACGTAACGCGCTGCTTCCAATCATTACCCTGGTCGGACTCTCGTTCCCGGCTCTTCTCACCGGCGCATTCTTCGTCGAGAAGATCTTCGCTTGGCCGGGTATGGGGTACGCGGTCGTTCTCGCGATCGGAACGCGCGACTATCCCCTCGTGGTGGGCGGCGTCATTATCGGCAGCATCATGGTCACCCTCGGAAGCCTTCTCTCCGACGTGCTCTATGCCCTGGCAGACCCAAGACTTCGCAGCCGCTAGCGGCCCCACGCCGCAGCGGGAGTCGCCGCTCGCGCTTAGCGTGCGCAACATTCTGCGCAAGCCGTCCTCGCGCGTCGCGCTCTTCGTGCTCGGCGTCATCGTGCTGGTGGGACTGCTCGCGCCGCTCATAGCCCCATACAATCCCGCGGCACAACCGGACATCGTCGGACTCAAGGATCTTCCGCCCTCGCTCGCACATCCGTTCGGGACGGATCTATACAGCCGTGACGTGTTGAGTCGCGTCATCTACGGCGCGCGGCTTTCGCTCATGATCGGGATTCTGGCGACGATTGTGAGCCTCACCCTGGGCGTCGCGTACGGCGCGATCGCGGGCTACGCCGGCGGAATATTGGACGCGGTCATGATGCGAGTGCTCGATGCATTTCTTTCCATTCCGCGACTTCTGCTTCTGATTGGCGTGCTGGTAGCGTGGCCCAGACTGTCGATCGGCGCGCTGGTGGTGTTTCTGGGACTCACCGGTTGGTTCGGGCTTAGTCGCATTGTCAGGGGTCAGGTTCTTGCGTTGAAGCACGCGGAATTCGTGACCGCTGCCCAGGCTCTCGGCGCTAGCCGGAGGCGGATTCTGTGGAAGCACCTGCTTCCGAATATCGTCTCCCCGATCATCGTTGCGGCAACCCTCGGCGTAGCGCACGTGATCGTGCTCGAGGCGGGACTTTCGTACCTTGGGATCGGCGTGCCAAAGCCGTTGGCGAGCTGGGGAAACATCATTCAGGACGGTTCCGATCAGTTCCCGACAATGTGGTGGATGTCACTCTTTCCGGGTCTGTTCATGGTCCTCACTGTGATGACGCTGAACATCCTGGCCGAATCGCTGAGCAACGCGTACGAGCGACGCCGATGATTCGATGACCGCGCCGCTCCTGTCGATCCGAAATCTGCGCACCTGGTTCTATACGGAAGCCGGCGTCGCGCGCGCTGTGGACGGCGTATCCTTCGACATCGGCGCCGGAGAGACCCTTGGGTTGGTCGGAGAATCGGGTTCCGGGAAATCCGTGACCGCGCTTTCGATACTTCGCTTGATCCAGCCCCCGGGACGAATAGAATCGGGCAGCGTGATCGAGTTCGAGGGAAAGGACATCGTCATGCTCGGCGACGATGAGATCCGCGACATCCGCGGCAATCGGATCTCGATGATCTTCCAGGAGCCGATGTCAGCGCTCAACCCTGTGTTCAACGTCGGCGACCAGGTCGCGGAAGTTGCCCGCGTCCACGCCGGGATGAGCAGAAGGGATGCGTGGGATCGCGCCGTGGAAATGCTCGCGCTCACCGGAATTCCCGACGCGGAGTCGCGGGCAAAGCAGTACCCGCACCAGCTCTCCGGCGGCATGCGCCAGCGCGTGCTGATCGCGATGGCGCTCATGATGAAGCCCGCGCTCGTCATCGCCGACGAGCCGACTACGGCGCTCGACGTCACGATTCAGGCGCAGATCCTCGACCTGCTGGTCGACCTCCAGAAGAAAATCGGCACGTCGATATTGATGATCACGCACGACCTGGGCGTCATCGCCGAGACGGCGTCGAGGGTGATCGTGATGTACGCGGGCGAAGTGGTGGAGCAGGCAGAGGTCGACGAGCTTTTTGCGAAGCCGCAGCATCCCTACACCGAGGGATTGATGCACTCGATGCCGCACATCGGGCACGATCAGGAGCGGCTAAACGTCATCCCCGGCACCGTGCCCGCGCCGACAGAATGGCCGGCAGGTTGTCGCTTTCGCGACCGCTGTCCCTATTCGTGGGATCGCTGCGAGCGCGAGCATCCACCGCTCTACCAGATCGGCACGGGTCACGTGTCGCGTTGCCATTTGGCGGTCGAGCCGGAGCGGCGAAACAGTCCGCATCCGCCGCTCGTCGTTGAAGCGGGAGTGGCCGCCGCATGATCGCGACAGAGCCGCTGGTATCAGTGCGGAATCTCAAGAAAGAGTTTCCGATCAGAAAAGGCATCCTGTCGCGGCAGGTTGGTGCGGTCAAAGCAGTTAACGATGTGTCGTTCGACGTCGGCCGCGGCGAGACGCTCGGCGTCGTCGGCGAATCTGGCTGCGGCAAAACGACGACCGGCCGCTCGATCCTACGCCTGATCGAGCCGACGTCGGGCGAGATCAGATTCGAGGGGCGCGACGTGAGAGCGATGGGCACGTCCGAGCTGCGCGCGCTGAGGCGGGAGATGCAGATCATCTTTCAGGATCCCGTCTCGTCGCTCAACCCTCGCATGGCCGTCGGAGCGATCATCCGCGAGGGGCTCACCATTCACAAGCTCGCCGAAGGCGCCGCCGCGGACGCGCGCGTCAGGCAGCTGCTCCAGGAAGTGGGACTGCGGCCGGAGTACTCGAATCGGTATCCGCACGAATTTTCGGGCGGACAGCGCCAGCGCATCGGCATCGCGCGTGCTCTCTCGGTCGAGCCAAAGTTCATCGTCTGCGACGAGCCGGTGTCGGCGCTCGATGTCTCCGTGCAGGCGCAGGTGATCAACCTGCTCGAGGACCTCCAGCGGGACCACGACCTTACGTACATGTTCATCGCGCACGACCTCTCGGTCGTGGAGCACATCGCCGATCGCGTCGCCGTGATGTATCTGGGGAAGATCGTCGAGCTCGCAACGGTCGAAGATCTCTATAGCACTCCGCTCATGCCGTATACCCAGGCGCTCCTCTCCGCGGTTCCCGTCGCCGATCCACACGCGCGGAAGGAGAGAATCATCCTGCAGGGAGATGTTCCCTCTCCCGCGAATCCGCCCTCGGGGTGCGTCTTCCATCCGCGTTGTCATCATCCCGCGAAAGACGCGGCGTGCGCGGCGATCGTTCCTCCGCTCGAGGAAAAAACGCCCGGACACTTCGCCGCCTGCATCAAGCAGCCGCCAACGACCGTCACCTGGGAGCGACAAAAGGAAGCTGGTGGCGTACATCCAGCCGAGCGGTATCTTCCGCTCGCCGCCGTGCACGCGTAGAGACCCTTACTCTTCCGACAAATGGCCAGCGACTCGAAAGGCGTTTTTGAGCAGCCCTCGGCAGGAGCTGTAACGGCCGACGTTCCACCTCCGGGATTTGTGGGTGCCAGCAAGCGTACTTTCTTCGGGCATCCCGTAGGACTCTCTACGCTCTTCTTCACCGAGATGTGGGAGCGGTTCTCGTACTACGGTATACGCCCGCTCCTCGTTCTGTTCATGACGGCCGCGCTGGCGTCGGGCGGATTCGGAATGGATCGGGCGACGGCGTCATCGATCGTCGGTATTTACGCCGCCAGCGTGTACCTCGCGTCCCTGCCCGGCGGCTGGATCGCCGACAGATGGCTCGGACTGAGGCGCTCGATCTGGTGGGGGGGAGTTCTGATCGCGCTGGGACATCTGTCGATCGCTCTCTCGATCGTCTTCGCGCAGTCCGCGTTCTACATCGGACTGGTTCTCATCGTGATGGGCACCGGACTCCTCAAGCCGAATATCTCGGCGATCGTCGGTGATCTCTATCCAGAGGGCGGATCGCGGCGCGACGCCGGCTTCTCGATCTTCTATATGGGAATCAACATCGGCGCACTCGTCGCCCCCCTTATTACGGGCATCCTCGGCGAGCGCGTGGGCTGGTCCCTCGGCTTCGGTGCCGCCGGAATCGGCATGGTGATCGGACTAATCACCTATCGTTTGCGCGGCGACAAAACGCTCGGCGACGTCGGAGTCTCGCCGGGCTCCGCCGATCCAGCGGAGCATCGCCGCGTCAAGCTCTCGGTGATGATCGGCGTCGCCCTGATTGCGCTGCTGGTCCTGTTGACGATGACCGGACTGATCCATATCAACGCGGTTTCGCTAGCGACGAAAATGACGTATGTCATCGTCGGGTCGGCGCTGCTGTATTTCATCTATCTGTTCGTCGGCGGCGGACTGACCAGCGAGGAAAAGAAGCGCGTCGTCGTCATCATCCTTCTCTTCTTCTTTGCGGCGATTTTCTGGGCGGCATTCGAGCAGGCACCGACCTCGCTCAATCTTTTCGCGCGCGATTTCACCAATAGAGTCGTGTTCGGATGGGAGATGCCGACGCTCTGGCTCCAGGCAGCAAACTCCGTGTTCGTCATCGCGCTCGCACCGGTGTTCGCCGCGATCTGGATAGCGCTCGGCAAGCGCGGCAAGGCGCCGTCGAGCATTGCCAAATTCGCGTGGGGGCTGTTCTTCGCCGGCGTTGGTTTTGTGGTGATGGTGTTCGCGGCGAACATTGTGATCGCGGGAGGGGGCAATGTCCGCGTCTCACCATGGTGGCTGGTATGGAGCTATTTCTTCCAGTCGGTAGGCGAGCTGTCACTGAGTCCCGTGGGACTAAGCTCGATGACCAAGCTCGCGCCGATCAAGTTCAAGGGCCAGATGATGGGTATCTGGTTCATGGCGAGCGCGCTCGGCAATCTCGTGGCGGGAATCGTGGGCGGAAGCGTCGATCCGGAGAAGCTGCCCCAGATGCCCATCCTGTTCAGGCAGACTTCGATGTTCCTCTTCGTCGCCACGGTCGTGTGCGGATTGCTCGTCATTCCGGTTCGCAGAATGATGCGCGACGTTCCGGCGGGCAATCGTTGAAATGCCGGCTGGCGTGGCCTTCGCTACG
>DHJM01000132.1:7586-22629 GCA_002404335.1 Gemmatimonadales bacterium UBA4720 | reverse complement strand
CGCTACGGCCAGCTGAATACCGACGGGGGCACTGACCTCTCGCGGTTGTTTGCGATGTCGCGCGGCTCGACGCGAAATGCCCTCGTGAGATCAGTGGTGGTGAGACGCACTTCCCAGCCGTGGCCCCGCGGCCCCCTCACCGGAAATGCCAGATCCGCTCTGAAGGTGCGGCGCGATTGCGGCGGTGAAGCCGCGAGAAGGCTCACACCCGCCGACGCATAAACCGGGGTATTCACGCCGAAGGGTGAATCGCCCGCCCATATCTTTCCCGCCTCGGCGAACGCTGCCACCGCGAATGTTGCGATTTGTTTGCGGCGGCCAATCAGGTAGCGGTCCTCGAAGTGACTGACGATACGCCGAGCTCCCCCGACGTCTACTGACCTGAAGCCGCGGAGCCCACCGTCGCGGTCAGCGAAGGTCAGCTGAAATGGAATCCTCTGCTTCCAGCCGGCGCTCCACTCCAGGTCTGTAATCACCGTATGCCTGTTGATTGGCTTCACGTAAAGCGCGGCGCGTCCGTGCGCCAGCATTCCATCCCAATTGCCGTCTTCATCGCGACGGGCCTCACCGGACACATCGAGCGCCACGAACGAAATGGGCGATGCCATGCCCAGATACAGGTCGGACGAGCCGAACCAGTCGCGCTCTTTGCCGCGGAGAAATCTGGCTCCCTTTCCGAGCAGGGTCGCGAGCTGGACACCGGTTCGGAGATCCTGCGTGCCCTCGAGCGCGTCGAAACCGCTGACGCGCACGAAGTGGACGTTGCGCACACCCCATAGCGCGTTGAGCCGGGCCGTCTGGTGCTTCGTGTACCGGTTGATCAGCGCCTGGCTCGTGTCCGCCACAAGAGCCGTATCGGTGACGATGATCGGCGACGTCGCGGGACTTTCATCCTCGAACGAGATCGAACCACCGACGAGCGCCAGGCGTCCGAGAGGCGGGCCGATGCGCACTACGCCACCTATGTCGCTGTACGATCGCTCCAGTCGTATGGCCGCCGGCAACGCGTCCGGTCTCCGAAAGTAGAAGTATCCGTTCGTGTTGCCGGCCGTGGTTCGCCACGAGACTCGCTGCAAATCGGTGAGGAATGGATGGCTGAGCTCGGTCGCCCAATCGCTCCCCAGCTCGCGCCTGCCGCCCTCGAGCCGCAGCTGGTAGGGTCGGCCCAGAAACTGATAGTCGACCACCTTGGCGGCGTAGATGTCTCTGTGCACAGCCTTCTTCCACTGGCTCTCCGCGCGGAGGGCGCTGCCGAGAAGATTGTCCTCCCCCAGCAGCAGCGAGTGCACGCCGGAGCCACCACCGATACCGGCGCCGATGATCAGCGAGACTTCGTCCACGGTCGTGACGCTGAGGGCGATCCCACCCTGTCCATCGTCATAGGCGAGCACGGTCGCGTCGGCAATGAACGGCTGTGCGCGGAGAATGCGCTCCGACTCCGAACGGCGCAGCTCCGTACAGGGGTCGCCGAGTTGCATGGCGAGGTATCGCCGTATCACAGCGTCCTTCGTGGTCACGTGCTCCTTCGCCGCGAAGCGTCCCGCCTTCTGCCAGATGTTGTTGCCGGTGATGGTGAAGGGCGGATTCGCATCGATATCGATCCGACTGATGCGCTCCCCCTTGCAGGCGACGGGGAGGCCGCTCAGACTTTGAGGCTGCGCATTTGTCGCCGACGCCGCGGCGAGCAGTAGTGCCAACGTACCCTGTCTAAGTGAGATCACTCGTGTCGTCCGCGCGCAAGCCGGTCCGAGCTTGCACAGTTGCTGTTACCGCCGGCATTCGCCCCGATGGCGATACCAGTCGTGTCCGGCTGACCGCCGCCTACGTGACTGCCCTGGAAAATGCAGGGCTCATACCACTCATCGTCCCACCACTCGCCAATGCCGACGCCGCCTCCGCGATTCTCGATTCCGTTGCGGGCCTCGTGCTGACTGGCGGCGAAGACGTCGATCCCGCTCGCTACGGTGAAAAACGCCACGAAAAAGTACGTTCCGTTAACCCCGCGCGCGATGCGACGGAAGCCGCGCTGATAAAGGAGGCTAAGGAGCGCGGAACTCCGGTTCTGGCGATCTGCCGGGGGATACAAATACTCAACGTCGCCCTCGGGGGAACCCTGGTACAGGACATCCCGTCGCAGTGCGAGACCAAAATCGCGCACGACGAAGAGAGCGCCCGCGATTCACGCACTCACGAGATATCCGTCGAGCCGGGCTCGCTTATCGCCACGGCGGTCGGCACCGAGCACCTCACGGTGAATTCGTTCCACCACCAGTCGGTGAAGCGCGTCGCCGACGGGATGCGCGTCACGGCCCGGTCTCCGGATGGGATCATCGAGGGGATCGAGTCCACCGACGAAGATTGGTGGGTGATGGCCGTGCAGTGGCACCCCGAGGAAATGACCGACTCGGCCGAACCGTGGGACCGGGGCCTGTTCCAGGCGTTCGCGCGGAAGCTCGAAGGGTAGTGGAGCTCCCACGGATTCTTCACGTCGACTCGGGGCGCAGCTGGCGCGGCGGCCAGCGCCAGGTATTTCTGCTCGCCACCGGACTTCGCGACCTCGGCTATCGCACTCTTGTTGTGGCCCCCACCGGATCCCCCCTCATCAGGCGTGCCGAGCAGGCGGGACTTCCCACATATCGGCTCACACTCCGCGGTGAATGGGATATTCGCTCCGCGCGTGAGCTCCGCGCCGTCGCTCGGGAGTGGGACGCTGGGGTCGTGCACGCGCACGACGCCCGCACGCACTCGATCGCGAGGCTCGCGCTCCTCGGGAAAAGAAAAACGCGGCTGGTGGTGACGCGTCGCGTTGCCTTCCCTCCAAAACAGGTTCGTCTCAAGTACCGCTACGGTGTGGATGCTTTCATTGCCATCTCGCAGGCGGTGAAGACTGCCATGGTGAAGGCTGGAGTCCAGGCCGATAAAATCGAGGTCGTCTACTCCGGAGTCCCTGCTCCTCAGGTCAAGCGACCGCGCAACTGGCGGCGCGAGCGTGGATGGCCGCCGAATTCGGTCATCTGCGGCATCGTCGGTGCGATGACACAGGAGAAGGGACTCGACATGGTGGCAGGAATCGCGCGCCGCCTTCCCGGCGAGGTGTTCCGCCGCACTCGGCTCGTCCTCCTTGGCGGCAAGGGACAAGGAGGGACGACTGTCTCCGGCGTCGAAGGATTCGACGCGGGATTCGTCGAGGAGATTCACGACGCCATATCGGGCCTCGATGTTCTCTGGCATCCGGCCAGGTCGGAGGGCCTCGGCACGTCGGTGATCGACGCCATGGCTCTCGGAATTCCGCCGATCGCGTTCGCGGTCGGCGGCCTGCCCGAGGTGATCGAAGATGGCAAGAGCGGCCTGCTCGTACCGGCCGGCGATATCGCCGGTTTCGTCCGCGCCGCCGCGGCTCTGATCAGCGATGACGGACTCCGCTCCATGCTCGGTGAGGGCGCGAGGCAGCGCGCCGGGGAATTCAACTCGAAGCGGATGATCGAACGGACGGCTGATGTGTACAATAGAGTGCTGGCGGGGTAGCGGCTAATCGCCTGCCCCTCCTATCTTGCCCGGATCTTGCCTGTTGAGCGGGTCCCGCCGTGTCGCCACCAATCGCACCGGAATTGAATTGATCTACATATGTATTCCGTCCTACAACGAGGGCCAGACCATCGGCGTGCTCCTTTGGCGCATTCGCCGGGTCTTTCAGGATTACTCGCGCGAGTACGAGATCATCGTCTATGACGATGCCAGCACTGATGGCACCCGGGAAACGCTGGCACCGTACGCCGAGGTGATCCCGCTCACGATTCTGCGCGGCGAGCAGCGCCAGGGATACGGCATTGCGCTGGACAAGCTCCTTCGCGAAGCCTCGCGCCGCACGCGCTATGCGCGTCGCGACGCTCTCATCATGATGCAGGCCGATTTTACCGATCAGCCGGAGCACATCCCCGAGCTCGTAAAGCGCTTCGAGGGCGGCGCCGATATCGTGGCGGCCAGGCAGGAAATGAGCGAAGCCCCGGCGGCCGTGCGGAGACTCCGCCGGTTTGCGGACTGGATGCAGCGCGCGGGTCTTCCAAAAACGGATGCCGCGGATCCTTTCACGACCTACCGTCTCTATCGCATCTCGGTTTTGCGTGAGCTGCTCAAGTCCCTCGGTGACAAGCCGGCGGTTACAAGCAGCGGCTGGGCGGCCAACATGGAGCTGCTGCTCAAGGCGCGTCGCTTCGCGCGCAGAATCGAGAACGTCGATCTCGCTCCGCGATACGATGTGCGCACGCGGGAGACGCGAGTCCGCCCGGTCGCCGATGCCTTGAATCTCTTCCGCTTCAGCCGCACTGCTCGGCTGCTCGCGGCCCCCGCGGGAGGTCCGGCGTGAAGCGCGCTATCATTTCACACATCGCCATTCTCACCGCCGCGGCTGCAACCAGCTCCTGGGCGCAATCGACGCCCATCGCGCCCACGCCCGTGCCGCAGACTGTCGTGGCGTCGACCGCGAAGCGCGCCAAGGTTCCGTTTGGACCCGGCGAGCGACTGGAGTACGACGTGAAATTCGGCGCGCTCAGGGTCGGCAGTGCGCACATGGAAGTCGTCGCGCTCGACAACCTCCGCGGTCGGGCCGCCTGGCACACCGCATTCTGGGTGTCGGGCGGAAATTTCCTGTACCGCGTGAACGATGTATACGAGAGCTGGATGGACGCCGAGACTTTGTCCTCCCTGCGTTTCGTCCAGAACCTCGAGGAAGGGGGGAAGGAGACAGAGCGAAGGTTCGAGATCTATCCCGAGCGCGCCATTTTCGTTCAGACCTCGAAGAAGCCGCCGAAAGAGGAGAAATCCGTCACTCAGCCGCTCGACGACGGATCGTTCGTGTACTTCATCCGCACTCTTCCGCTCGTGGTCGGCCAGACCTACTCATTTGACCGCTACTTCCGGCCGGATCGGAATCCGGTTCGAATCAACGTTGTCCGCAGGGAGAGAATCAAGGTTCCCGCCGGAACCTTCGACGCGATCGTCCTGCAGCCGATGATCAAGACCAAGGGAATCTTCTCCGAGGATGGACGCGCGGAGATCTGGCTGTCGGACGACGACAGGCGCATCATGCTCCAGTTGAAATCGAAGTTGTCCTTCGGCTCGCTCAATCTTTATCTCAAGTCCTACTTCCCATCGCCAAATCCGTAGGCGGTAACCGCGGCCCGCGCCCTCGACCGTCGAAGGCGGCGGGGCCGAAGCCCAGAAGCGCGCCTTCCGAGCCGATCGCGGAAGTCGATCTCTCGAGAGTCCGCACCGTTCCAATCGAGCGGCGCCCGAACAAAGTCGCCGCCGGCGAATTCGCATCCGCTCCTGGGAGTGACCGCAGCTTCGCCGCTTTCCTGAAATCGCTGCCCGATGTTCTGGTAGCGCGCGATTTCCTCCGCGTGGTGAGCGCGATCGCGGCTGCCGCGAAGAGCAAGCGCGCGGTCGTCGTGATGCTCGGCGGCCACATTGTGAAAACGGGGCTGTCTCCCCTTATCATCGAGCTGATGGATCGCGGAGTGATCACTCACCTCGCCATGAACGGCTCGGCGGCGATCCACGACTACGAGGTCGCGCGTTTCGGCGCCACCTCGGAAGACGTCGCCCGGGGACTCGTGGATGGCACCTTCGGCATGGCTGAAGAAACCGGCCGCGGCATGAACGACGCGTTCGCGGCAGGGATGAAGAGCGGTTGGGGGATGGGCGAGGCCCTCGCCCGCGCGCTCGAGGGGATCCCGCTATCGAATGGCGGCCTCTCGGTGCTGCTCGCCGCTCATCGGTTGGGAATCCCCTGCACCGTTCACGCGGCCATCGGCGCCGAGATAATTCACCAGCATCCCGCGGCGAATGGCGCGGCGATCGGCGACACGAGCCACCGCGATTTCCGTCGGCTCGCCGCATCCCTCCCCGCACTGCACGAGGGGGGAGTCGTCCTCAACCTCGGGAGCGCGGTGATCATGCCGGAGGTATTTCTGAAGGCGCTGACGATCGCGCGAAACCTCAACGGCGGAAAGCCGACCGGATTCACCACCTGCGATCTCGACATGCAGCGCCACTACCGCCCCCGCGTGAACGTGGTCCAGCGGCCGACGCAGGGGAGCGGGAAAGGCTACGAGATCACCGGGCACCATGAGATCATGGTTCCACTGCTCGTATGGGGGATCGTCGAGGCGCTGGAGAATTGAGGGGCTGCAACTGAACGGGGTGGGGGCAGTTTGAAGCTACTGACGCCTCCCGCCCCGTTCTTTGCAGTTCAGGTCGCAGGCGGTCCCAGCCTAGTACCGAGTCAACCTCGTCCCGGAGAATTTCTCCCGGAGCCGCGCGGCAGTGTCCGGACTGAGCACCCGGATCCCGAAGTACAGCAAGCCCCCGACAATAACTACCTTCAGCGCGAGCCCCACAATGAAGAAAGTGAGGCCAACCAGGCCGCCGAAAAGCTTGAACACCATGCCCACGGCAAAGAGGCCCAGCATGGCGAATAGGCCGATCATAAAGATGGCGCGTAACATGACGTTCTCCGATACGATGACAGTTATCCCTACGATACCGCCCTCCGGGTTGTTTCACGAGTGGCAATGCCGGCAGCCCCAAAGCTGACCAGCGAAGCCATAGTCGTGGGCGGAGGGCTGATCGGCCTCGCGATTGCCGCGGCCCTCGCCGAGCGCAATGTCTCCGTCACGCTGATAAGCGAGCGCCGCCCCGGCGAGGCCTCTCCGGCCGCCGCCGGAATGCTGGCGCCATCCGTCGAGCGCGCGTCGGGACCGGCCCACGATTTTGGAATCGCCGCCCGTGATCGATACCCGTCTTTTGTGGATTTTCTGGCGGAGCGGACGGGAGTTAGGGTGCCGGTCAATCAACTCGGCATCCTCCAGGTCGCGCTCAGCGAAAAGGGAATCAAGGGGCTGAAGAAGACCGCCCTACCGACCAGTCGCTGGCTCGATGCAAAGGAGCTGAAAGAGCTCGAGCCGGCGCTATCCCACGGCCTGGGCGCGGTCTTCAGCCCCGACGATGGCGCAGTCGACAACACCATTCTGCTCGCGGCGCTCGAGAAGCTCTGCGCGGCCAGTGATCGGATCACGAGAGTGAGCGATGCCGTTATAGCTGTCGACCCCGCGCGAAACTCGTGCACGGTCAGAGCTGATTCGGGAGCACAACACACCGCTCGCCGCGTCGTCATCGCCGCCGGCGCGTGGGCAGGAAAAATTGCCGGAGCGCGCTTCGCCCGGGCTGTAGAGCCGGCGCGCGGACAGCTCGTGGCTTATTCAGCCTCTCCCCTCCGCCACGTCGCCTACGGACCTCGCGGGTACGTCGTGCCGCGCGGGGTTGTGACGATCGGCGGCAGCACGATGGAAAACGTCGGCTTCGATTCGAGCACCACTGCGAGCGGCGTGAAAAAAGTCCGCACGGCGGCGGAAGAGATTTGTCCGGGTCTCGCGTCTGCGCAAAGGACCGACGCATGGGCGGGCCTTCGCCCGATCACTCCCGACATGCTGCCCATGCTCGGCCCCGATCCGGAGCACCCGTCGCTCATCTACGCCTGCGGTCATTCGCGCAACGGGGTGCTCATGGCCCCCCTGACGGGGGATTTAATCGCCGATCTCGTGACAGAATCACCACTTAGCCACGACTTGTCACAATTTCGCCCCGACCGCTTTTGATGTAGATTCCGTTGGTTCGACGGACCCTGTCCTCCCCGTCGGCCTCAAAAAGATGCCAGATACTTTCTATCAGATCATGGGGCGTCACCGCGCCGAGCCGCTCCCCGAGCGAAAACCCTCGTGGCTCAAGGTGAAGGCGCCAGGCGGCCCCAACTATATGCGGCTCAAGCACTTGATGCGTGAGCTCGACTTACATTCCGTGTGCGAGGAAGCGCACTGCCCCAACGTCGGCGAATGCTGGGAGCATGGCACCGCCACATTCATGATCCTGGGCGATGTCTGCACCCGCAATTGCGCCTATTGCGCAGTCGCTCACGGCCGACCACCCAGGTACGACATAGCCGAGCCCTATCGCGTCGCGCAGGCAATCGCTGAGATGGGACTACAGCACGCGGTGATAACTTCGGTCGATCGCGACGATCTACCCGACTTCGGCGCCTGGGTTTTCGCGGAAACGATCCGCCAGATTCACGAGAAGATTCCCGGCTGCTCGGTCGAAGTCCTCGTCCCCGATTTTCAGGGCAACGAAGACAGCATTCGCACCGTCCTCGAGGCGGGTCCCGAGATCTACAATCACAACACAGAGACAGTCCCCCGCCTCTATAAGAAAGCGAGACCCGGTGGACGCTATCCCCGCGTGATGGAGATCTTCCGCTACGCCAAGCGCATCGCGCCCGACATTCCGACCAAGACCGGCATGATTCTCGGCATGGGTGAGACGATTGAGGAGGTCGTCGCCGTGATGCGCGATCTGCGCGAAGTCGACGTCGATATCCTTACCCTCGGACAGTACCTCCGGCCGTCCGACGCGCACATCAAGCTCGATCGCTACTACACTCCCCAGGAATTCAGGAAACTGTACGAGATTGGAATGGAACTGGGATTTCGGCACGTGGAGTCAGGTCCGCTCGTTCGCTCGAGCTATCACGCGTGGGAGCAGGTACAGGCGGCCGGCGTATGAGCACCGAAGCGAAGCGGGCCCCAGCGCAGAAGCAGAAAGAGAAGGGCGCGCCCAGCAACAACGGCGCCGACGCCGCGCCGGCGAACAAGCTCGCTGAAACCACGCCTGCGATCCGCCTCGAGCTGCTCCATTCGATGCTGCTGCAACGTCGCTTCGAAGAGCGCTGCGCCGAGGCGTACGCACTCGGAAAGATTGGCGGCTTCTGCCATCTCTACATCGGACAGGAAGCGATCTCGACCGGCGTGATGTCCATGATCCGCCCCGACGACTACGTGATCACCGCCTATCGAGATCACGGGCAGGCGCTCGCCCGTGGAGTGAGCCCCCGCGCTGTCATGGCCGAGCTGTTCGGTCGCGCCGATGGATGCTCGGGCGGCAAGGGCGGCTCCATGCACATCTTCGATGCCAAGACCAACTTCTTCGGCGGACACGGAATCGTCGGTGGACATGTTCCGATCGCGGCCGGCGTCGGATTCGCGATCAAATATCGTCGCGGCAATCAGGTCTGCGTCTGCTTCTTCGGTGAGGCGGCCGTCAACATCGGCGCGTTTCACGAAGCGTTGAACATGGCTTCTCTGTGGGATCTCCCCGTCATATTCATCATCGAGAACAATCGCTACGGCATGGGCACCGCGATCTCGCGCTCGACCGCAAACGAAGACGTGCTCGTCCGCGCCCAAGGCTATCGAATGGAAGGCGAGTCGGTCGACGGCCAGGACGTCTTCGCTGTGCGGGACTGCATGGCCCGCGCGACCGAGAGAGCGCGAAAAGAGAAGCGGCCGACGCTCATCGAGATGAGAACGTACCGCTTTATGGGTCACTCGATGTCCGACGCGGTGAGCGGTACCTACCGCACCAAGGACGAGCTGGAAGAGAATATGAAGCGCGATCCAATCCTGCTCCTGCACAACAGGATCTTCGAGGGTGGCGAGCTCACCGAAGGCGACATGCACAAGCTCGACGACGAAGCGAAGGCGATCGCGCAGGACGCGTGGGATTTCGCCGACGCCAGCCCCGAGCCTGCGCTCGAGAAACTCTACACCGACGTCTACGCGGACACGAGCTCCTGATATGGCAGTAGTTACCTACAGAGATGCGCTGACCCAGGCCCTTCGCGAGGAGCTGCAGCGCGACGACAGCGTCTTCCTGATGGGAGAGGAAGTCGCGCAATACAACGGCGCGTACAAAGTTTCCAAGGGACTTCTCGACGAGTTCGGCCCCATGCGAATCGTCGATACACCGATCACCGAGCTCGGCTTCGCCGGCGTTGGCGTCGGTGCAGCGATGGTTGGACTCCGCCCGATCGTCGAATTCATGACCTGGAACTTTGCTCTCCTCGCTATCGACGAAGTGGTGAATGCCGCCGCCAAGATGCGCTACATGTCGGGCGGACAGTTCAAGATGCCGATGGTTTTTCGCGGGCCGAACGGCGCTGCGCTCCAGCTGGGGGCGCAGCACTCGCAGGCGTGGGAGAGCTGGTTCGCCCACATTCCTGGTCTCAAGGTCTGTACGCCGGGAACTCCCGCCGACGCGAAGGGACTCCTCAAGGCCGCCATCCGCGACGACAATCCCGTCGTCTTCCTCGAAGGCGAGATGCTCTACAACACCAAGGGCGAAGTTCCCGACGGTGAGCACCTCGTGCCGCTCGGTGTGGCGGATTTGAAGCGAGAGGGCGATCACTGCTCCGTGATCACGCACGGAAAAATGGCACTCGTAGCCATGCGCGTGGCTGATGACCTCGCCAAGGAAGGAATCAACATCGACGTCGTCGACCTCCGCACCGTGCGGCCCATCGATGTCGAGGCGATCTCGCGCTCGGTTCAGAAGACAAATCGGGCCGTCGTT
Source organism: Gemmatimonadales bacterium UBA4720 (assembly GCA_002404335.1). Taxonomy (GTDB): domain Bacteria; phylum Gemmatimonadota; class Gemmatimonadetes; order Gemmatimonadales; family Gemmatimonadaceae; genus UBA4720. The sequence continues at coordinate 12,168 of DHJM01000132.1, read as the reverse complement.
CTCGAAGAGGGCTGGGAGATCTGCGGCTTGGGATCGCAGGTCGTCGATTTCATCCAGCGCGAATGTTTCGACGATCTCGATGCGCCCGTCTTGCGTGTACACCAGGAAGACGTGCCGATGCCCTATGCGAAAAACCTCGAAAGAGCCGCGAAGCCCGACGCCGGTAAGACGATAGCGGCGATCAAGAAAGTCATGTACCTCGACTGAGCGACTATGGCAACGAAAGTCACGATGGAAGCGCTCTCACCGACGATGGAGGAAGGCCGCCTCGTCAAATGGACCAAGAACGAGGGCGATCAGGTCAAGGCCGGAGACGTTCTGGCCGAGGTAGAGACCGATAAAGCGATAATGGACCTGGTCGCGCGCGGCGATGGCGTGCTGCGCAAGCGCCTGGCGAATGAAGGCGACGCGTCCCCGATCGGAACTCTTCTGGGAGTGATCGCTGCACCCGACGAGAACATCGACGCGATCATCGGCGGCGCGGTGCCGGCAACAGCCGCAGCGTCGGCAAAGCCTGCGCAAGCAAAGGCGACTCCGCAGTCGTCCGACCAGTCTCAAACCGAAGCGCCGGCGCCACCTCAGCAAAAAGCCGCGGGCCTGGCGGCTGCCGCTCCCCCAGCACCTCGGCCCGCGTCGCCGCCACGACCGACTGCGCCTCCGCCGCCCAAGGGAAATGGTGCGCGCCCGGGCGCTACCGCGACTCCGGGCGGACGCCAGCGCTCATCACCGCTGGCGCGCAGGCTTGCCAACGACAAGGGAATCCAGCTGGGCGGAATCCAGGGCTCGGGTCCCGGAGGCCGCATCGTCAAGCGCGACATCGAGAACGTGAAGGCGACCAGCGGAGCCGCGCGTTCAGCTGCCGCCGAGAGACTGGCGGCCGAGGGCGACTTCAAGGACGTCCCAGTCACACTGATCAGAAAGACGATCGCGCGTCGGCTCGCCGAATCGAACGGGCCCGTTCCGACTTTCTTCCTTACCGCCGAATTCGATGCGACCCGCGCAGCGGAGCTGCGCGCGCAGCTGTTGGAAATGGGAGATGAGTACAAAGTCTCATTCAATGACATCGTGATCAAAGCGGTCGCGCTCGCGCTCGCAGAGCATCCCGAAGTCAACGCGCACTGGCTCAACGACAAGATCCGCCACTTCAACCGGATCCACGTCGCAATGGCGGTGGCGGTCGAAGACGGCCTCATCACTCCGGTCCTGTTCGACGCCGACCGGATGACGCTGTGGGAGATCTCGGCCAAGGCGCGCGAGCTGGCCGCGAAGGCCCGTGAGCGAAAGCTCTTGCCCGAGGAATACACTGGCTCGACGTTCTCCGTCTCCAACCTCGGCATGTTCGGGATCGATCAGTTCACCGCAATCATCAATCCGCCGGAAGCGGGGATTCTCGCCATTGGCGGAGTCGAAGAAAAGCCGGTCGTGATCGACGGCGCGCTGGAAGTCCGCCAGCGCATGCGCGTCACGATGAGCTGCGACCACCGGGTGATCGATGGCGCGACGGGAGCGAAGTTCCTCCAGACGGTCAAGCGGTACATCGAGAATCCGCTCAGTCTCATCATCTGATTTCGCGGCAACTGCAACTGACTTCGCGGCAACTGCAACTGAACGAGAGGTTAGCTGGAAGCTGAAAAGGCTCTAAGCTGAAAGCTTTAAAACGTCGGGACGCCATTGGTGGCGTGACGATTCAGGCAGTTGGTTCTACCCTGTTCCGCGCCGGTAACGTCCCGGTGTAGTGACGCTTACAGCCATAAGCTGGAAAGCTTACAGCTAACCTCTCGTGCAGTTGCAGTTGGGTTAAACGGACCACCCTCCGCAACCGCTAGATTTAAGTTCTCTAGGCACTCTTCCCAACCAACAAAAATGTCTTCTTTCGACGTGATCTTTATTGGAGGCGGCCCCGCCGGTTACGTGGGCGCCATCCGCTCAGCTCAGCTGGGAATGTCCGTCGCCGTAGTCGAGCGCGAAGGACTCGGCGGTACCTGCGTCCTCTGGGGCTGCATCCCGGCCAAAGCTCTCCTCGAATCGGCGTCGCTCGCCACTAGAGTCTCCCACGCCACCGACTTCGGCGTCACCGTCGGCGACGTGAAGCTCGACTACGGCGTCGCGATGAAGCGCTCGCGCGCCGTCAGCAACCAGAATTCCAAAGGCGTCGAGTACCTGTTCAAGAAAAACAAGATCACGTGGATCAAGGGAACGGCCAGGATCGCCGGCAAGAATTCGGTCTCGGTGAAGATCGATGGAAAGGAAGAGAAGCACGAAGCGAAAAAAGCGATCGTGATCGCTACCGGCTCGCGAGTCAAAGGACTTCCACAGATCGGGCTCGAGCTGAACAAGACCACCGTCATCTCTTCCGACGAGGCCCTCATTCTCGAGAAAGCTCCGAAGACGTTGGCGATCATCGGTGCCGGCGCTGTCGGTTGCGAATTCGCCGACGTCTTCGCCGCCTTCGGCACGCAGGTCACGCTCATCGAAGCGCTGCCGGGAATCCTTCCGCTCGAGGACGCCGACTGTGGCGCCGAGCTCACGCGGAGCTTCAAGAAACGGAAGATAGACGTGCTCCCCGCCGCCAAAATCAGCGACGTGAAGGTCGGCAAGACTTCCGTGACGATGAGTGTCGAGGTTGGCGGCAAGAAGCAGAGTCTCGAGGTCGAGAAAGTTCTCGTCGCCGCTGGTCGCGCTCCGGTTATCGACGACATCGGGCTCAAGGAGATGGGCGTCCACCTGACGGACCGCGGCTTCATCAAGATCAACGAGCGCATGGAGACGTCCGCCAAAGGGATCTACGCGGTCGGCGACGTCGCCGGTCCGCCGATGCTCGCCCACAAAGGGATGCGCGAAGGCGTGGTGTTCGCGGAGTTCCTCGCGGGGCAGAAGAATGTCCACCCGGTCAATTACGGGAATATCCCGAACGCGACCTACTGCCACCCCGAAGTCGCATCGATCGGCATGACCGAGGCACAGGTGAAGGAAAAGAAGATCGACTACAAGGTCGGCAAATTCCCCTTCTCCGCCAACGGACGCGCCCGCACCGCCGGCGAGACCGAAGGATTCGTCAAGATCATTCGTGACGCCAAGTACGGCGAGATCCTCGGCGCCCACATCATCGGCGCGCACGCCACGGAATTGATCCACGAGCTCGCAGTCGCGCGTGAGAATGAGTTCACCGTCGAAGAAGTCGATCTGGCGATCCACGCCCACCCCACCCTTTCCGAAGCTGTCGCCCAGGCCGCTCTCGACTCACTCGGAAAGGTCCTGGACGCGTGACTTAGGTGATGCACAGTGGCTGAGCGCGAGTTATGGACAGTCCCATTGGGCCAACTGGGCTACGTGGAGGCGCTCGAGCTGCAACGTAACCTGGCCCGGGACAGAATCTCCGGAGCGATCCCGCAGGACCTCCTTCTTCTCGTCGAGCATCCGCCGGTAGTCACGCTCGGCCGATCATCGAAACAAAAGCATCTCGTCGCATCACCGGAATTTCTCCAGAGCAAAGGCGTTGAGGTATTCGAGGTCGAGCGCGGCGGGGACGTCACCTTTCACGGCCCGGGACAGCTCGTGGGATATCCGATCATCGATCTCAAGCGCCACCGGCAGGATCTGCACTGGTATCTGAGGAAGATCGAGGAAGCGCTGATCAACTCTCTCGCCGACTATGGCATTCCCGGCGAGCGCAACACCGCGTATACCGGCGTATGGACGCGCGGGAAGAAGATCGCCTCTATTGGAGTGCACGCCCGCGACTGGGTCACCTGGCATGGCTTCGCCCTCAATGTCACGACCGATCTCTCCTATTTCGATCTCATCGTTCCCTGCGGAATCGACGGCGTCGTCATGACCTCGATCGCCCGCGAGCTGGGCCTGGAATCGATCTCAATGCAGGACGTGCGGGATCGAGTGACCGCCAAGTTCGCGGATGCATTCGATCTGACCGCGGTCATTACCTCGCGCGCGACGCTGCTCGAAACCGTCGCGTGACCGAGACGCTGAAGGTCTATCCTCCTCGCGCGCGCGCCGAGTCGACGGGCACCCCGCGCGACTTCGCATCAGAGCTGAATCCGCAACAGGCCGCGGCTGCAACCCACGGCGATGGCCCCCTTCTCATCATCGCCGGTGCGGGCACGGGCAAGACGCGCGCGCTCGTGTATCGGGTGGCGCACCTCATTGAGCGGGGCGTGCCGGCCGAGCGCATACTGCTGCTGACGTTCACGCGCAGAGCAGCGCAGGAGATGCTGTCCCGCGCGGAGAAACTCGTAGGCAGCAACAGCAAGCGGGTAAGTGGGGGAACGTTCCACGCCACGGCGCACCGACTGCTCCGCCGCTACGGACAGGCGGCCGGTCTGGCGAAGGACTTCACCATCATGGATCAGGGCGACTCCGCCGACTTGATGCAGCTCTCGCGCGCGCACTTGGGATACGCCGCCAAGTCGAAGCGCTTCCCGAAGAAGGAGACGCTCCAATACGTGTACTCCAGGCACATCAATACCGGAGTTTCCATTGAGGACGTAGTTCGCGACGACTACCCGCAGTTCGTCGATTATCTCGAGGATCTCGGCAAGATTTACGCGGACTATACGCGCCGGAA
>DHJM01000132.1:0-7446 GCA_002404335.1 Gemmatimonadales bacterium UBA4720 | reverse complement strand
GGGAAAACGATCTCCGGGCTGTACGACCACATCCTCGTGGACGAGTATCAGGACACGAACGTGCTCCAGGCGCGAATCCTTCGCGGAATGTGCAAGGCGCACAGCAACATCACGGTCGTGGGAGACGACGCGCAAAGCATCTACTCATTCCGCGGCGCGCACTTCAGGAACATCCTCGACTTCCCGAAGCAGTTCGCCGGCGCCACGATCGTCGCTCTGGAACAGAACTACCGCTCGACGCAGCCGATCCTGAGCGTCACCAACACCCTCATCTCACGCGCGGCGGAAAGGTTCACCAAGAATCTCTGGACCGAGCGAACGGGAGGCGAAGCACCCTGGCTCGTCACGGCGCGCGACGAGCAGCAGCAGACGCAGTTCGTCGTCGATCGGATCCTCGAGCTGCACGAAGAAGGAACTCCGCTGCGCGAGATTGCGGTGCTGTTCCGAGCCGGATACATGTCTGCCGACTTGGAGATCGAGCTCACCAACCGCAAGATTCCATTCGAGAAGTGGGGCGGGCTCAAGTTCCTGGAGGCAGCGCACGTAAAGGACGTGCTGGCGTTCCTCCGCATCATCGAGAACCCGCGTGACGAGGTGAGCTGGTATCGGCTGCTGCTCCTGCTCCCCGGAATCGGAGATGCGACCGCGCGCGCCGCGATCGACGCGATGGCTGTGGCGGCGTGGGAATCGACCGCCTTTGGCCGCTACAGTCCGCCGCCCCGGGCGAGAGCCGCGCACGCCGCGCTCGTCGGCTTGCTCGACGGCCTCCGCTCGGGGCCGATTCAGGACGAGGCACAGGTCGCCGCCGATATCGCGCGCGTCCGGTTGCTGTACGACAACATTCTCCGCGAGCGCTACGACCGGGTCGAGCCGCGCCTGGCCGATCTCGATCAGCTCCAGACCATCGCCGCCGGCTATCCCGATCGCGCCACGTTTCTCTCGGCGCTCGCGCTCGAGCCGCCGCAGGCGACCCAGGACCTCGCCACCGGAACTCGCGAAGAGAACGACTGCCTGATTCTCAGCACGGCGCACTCCGCCAAGGGAAAGGAGTGGGACGCGGTGTTCGTGATTTGGGCGGTGGACGGATGGTTTCCGTCCGCGCGCTGCCTCAACAGCGAAGAAGAGACGGAAGAGGAGCGGCGCCTTATGTACGTCGCTCTCACCCGCGCTCGGAATCATCTGAGTGTGTCGTATCCGCTCAACGCCTACTCGTCCAAGAGGGGCGCGGACTATTCGCTCGATCAGCTTTGCCGGTTCATAGATCGCGGGGTACGCGACAACATGCAGCGGGTAGCGGTCGGCGCGGCGGATCCCGCAGAGATGCCGGCGGCTCCTGGCGGCGGCGGCGGTCCGTTGCTCGACCTTCGTGCCCTCCTGAGAGGCCGGTTCGGGGCGTAGTGCACGTATCTGAAAGTGTACGTAGCGCGGTAGTGCGCGAGGCACTATCGTTGCCGAAGATGGGCTCACGCTGAGCATGGAGGCTTGAATGCAGCATGCCCGTTTCGCGACGACGTTACTGGCCGCGTGTTATCTCGCGACGACTTCCGCGTGTGCCTCCAACCCGCCCCGCACCAATCCAGAGAATGGATCGCAGTTCGGCGACCTGGTCATTACCGCCGATCAGATAGATGCGCAGCACGCGTCAAATGCGTGGGAGTTGTTGCGACAGCTCGTTCCACGCTACACGTACGTCGAAGACCGATCGGGGCGTGCGGTGTCGATTCACGGACACAGGGGCCGCAGTAGCATCTCGCTGGCTGGTTCTGAGGCGCCATTGGTAATCGTTGACGGCGCGCGCCTCGCGTCGCTCGATGTGCTGCAGCAGATGCCCAAGGATGCGATCGATAGAATCGAGTTGCGCGGCGGATCGCGGGGAACGAGTACAGAGGGCACTAACGCCAGCGCAGGCGTAATCTACATTCACACCAGGTCGGGCTCGTAAGCGAGCAAGACCTGTGGGCGGATGCGCAACGAGGCGCCAGGATGATTCCTGGCGCCTCGCTTACTTGCTGGACTGACTCTTCCCAACGGCCCCGCTAGGCTTCGTTCTGCTTGCAGGAACCGGGTGTGTAGTTCGGGTTGTTCTGTTCACGCTGTGGGACGGGCGAATTGACGTCCGTGCCGAATGTGCCACCCTTGAAGTACGCCCCCGTCGGGAAGACCGTTTCGGCGCCACGACCGTACTGCCGGATCAGGCGACGCATGTCGCCCAAGCGATGCGATGTTAGGAACAGCCAGTACGCGCGCTCCTTGAAGAGCTGATCCACTTGAGCGGCGGCCGACGGCTGTAAGGTAAGCGGCGGCAAAGATCCGGCCGCATAGCCACGGAGCGTGAGCAGCGCGGCGTTGCTACGCAGCCCGTTCAATATTGCGAGCGCCGCTACGGGATCCGTCTGGAGGGCTGCCTCGGCCTCGATCAACCGGGCCTCGACTCCGTCCGCGATCGTGCTGGCCGAGGCGCGTAGCGGGTACTTTTGCTGCACGAACTGAAGCTCTCCCCCAGGAACGCCATTGTCAAAACCATGTCCGCCATTGTTTGGCCGGACGGCGTTGGCAACCCGCGGGTCAAATCCGGCGTTCTTGGTGTTGCCGTCGGTTTGATATGGCAGCCCGTTCCCGCCCTTGAGGGCCGCAACACCGAAGCGACCGACATTGGTCGTGAGGGCCCAGGTCCCGTTGTTCTGAGCGGTCGTCGTCTCAGCGTGCAGATAGTTGTACTGGAACGTCGTCGATACGCCTGCGACCGCCAATGCCGCGTTCGCGTAATCGCCCTTATCCAGTAACGCGCGGCCTTTCCCGACCTGCGCCAACTGCCTGAACGTGGCCGTCAGGGGCGTGCCGGTCACCGCCAGAGCCGCGTTGAACTTAGAAACGGCGCTATCAAGCTGCTGGTTCACGGTTAGCGGCGCCCCGAATGTGAATGACCCATCGTCGTTCACGACGCTCACAGGAACTGCGCCGCAGTAGTTCTCCGCGAGTAGCACGTACGACAGGCCGCCGAGCGCAATCACCTCGGGAAATCCCGCGCTGTCCGAGGCAAACAATGCGAACTTCTGGATTCCGGCGATCGCGCGCTGAGCCAGACCTCTGGCGCGATTGATGTCGACAAATGTCCCCACCAGGCTGGTGTTCCCGATTGTCTGTGCCCGCTGATCGAACTCGATGCGGGTTGGGAACGTCTCGGTGTTGATGAGTTCGTCGGACAAGGATCCAGAGAGGTGCACCTGCTCCTCATCCGACGTCTGGCCGTTGAACGCAATCCCGAAAGCACCGACCGCCCCCGCCCGAAGCGCCGGAAGTGCAGCCCGATTATCCAGCGCGGCCGGTCTGGCGACGTCAGGATCCGTTACAGTCAAAATTCTCTTGCTATCGCATCCGCTCAGCGACACGGCTATGCATGCCGCGAGCGTGGTGAAGGTGCCCAACCGGCTCATGTGCCGACGGGCGAGAAGTCTATTTTTCATTGAATGGTCGCTCGGTCGGTAAAGGTTAGAAAGTGACATTGATACGCGCCGTCCACGTCCGCGAAGGCGGGAGCGTGAGAAACTCCGAAGTGGCGAAGTTCGCTCCGGCGACAGAATTGACTTCCGGATCGAATCCTTTGTAATCGGTCCAGGTCTTCAGGTTTCGCCCCGCAATTGTGAAGTCGAGATTCTGGACTCCAAAACGCTGAGCAAAGCGATCCGGAGCCAACAACGTGAAGGAGAGCTCGCGGAGCTTGGTAAAGGCTGCGTTTTCGATGTAGCCCGCATCCGTGCCAAGGGCGATCGCGACCGCTGCGGCCTGATCTGCCAGCGGCATCGCCTTGTCAAACGACTCCTGACACGTACCGAAGCTGCAGTGAAACCGGCGCGTGTTGTCGAACAGCTTGAAGCCGCCCTTGTGATCCACCAGTGCCGAGACCCTCAACATTTTGAAGAATGTCATTGTGGGCGAGATCGAATACTCCCGTTTGGGCAGAATATTGCCGAGGTATACGGCCGTGTCCCCGAGTTTGATCTCACTCCGTGCGATGATGCCGTCACCGTTGGCATCGGTGAAGGTGTACGGCCGCTGCCAGTAGCCGCCGAGTGGCGCGCCTACAACATTCTTCTGCTGCGTGTTGATGATGATCGGAGGAACCTTGGTAGTGGTTCCGGGAAGGAAGCCCAGCGTGAGGAGTGTGTTCTCGTTGCTGGACGCAGTGACCAGAAAACTGAACGCAATTGGTCTGATATCGATGACGTTTGCGTCGAGCGAGACTTCGTTACCGACGTTGCGAACCGTGCCTAGATTTTGGAATTGGCTGTTGGCGGTGCCAAGCGTCGGTGCCAAGGGGACGGCAACCAACAGGTCGTCGGTCTTCTTGTTGTAGTGGGTGTACTCGAAGTTGACGCGCTGTCCGACGAGTCCCATGTCGAACCCGAGCTCTGTCTCGGTCGAGCGCTCGGGACGGAGCGCAGAGTTTCCAATACCGCCGATAGCGATGCCTGCAGCGTCGGCGCCGTTGACGGTCACCGTTGACGCGTTGAAGAACGTGATTGCGTCACGGAAGTTCGGTTGCCGGCCGGACCGGCCGTTGGACGCTCTCAAGCGCAGAGAGCTTAGCACGTCTGTCTTGGGGAAAAATGATTCTTCGCTTATGACCCACGAAGCGCCGTAGGATGGGTATGTGATCGACCCGAAATTTTGACCAAAGGCGCTGTTCTTGTCATTACGAACCGCTGCATTCAAGAAAACACGGTCTCTCCAGCCGAACTCCTCGGAGGCGAAATATCCCAGCGTCTTGTTGTCCGTGTTCACTTCGCTGACCGCGAACCGCGCTGTTGTGCCGCTGAGAGACGATGTGCCGCCAAGGAGTTTGGCCCCAAATGCCTGCGTGCCACGGACAAGCGCCTTGTTGAACTGCGTGCCCGCCGTCGTGGTGGTCGTGATGGTCGTGGTCGGCGCCCAGGTGGCGCTGAGATTGCCCTGCGCGGTGTAGTTGTAGATGGAGTACGGATTGGACGACCGCTGGCCGTCCGGCAGCGAGCCAAAAAATACCGACGCTGGCGGAATCAGCTCGTTATCGTATCGGCCGAGGTAATCGAGGCCGAAAGTCCCCGTCGCCTTAAGCCAGGAAAGCGGTTGGTAGTTGCTGGTGAGGCTGTTCTGGAAACGCTGAATGTCCTGCCGCGTCTGCCAGACCGCCTCCAGCACCTGCGGGATCTGTCCGTTCAGATAGCCGTGCGCGCAGGCTGGCGGAGGACACGCCTTTCCCGGAACGGAATCGTCAAACGCGCTCCCGAGGATGCCTGACGAAACAATGCCAAGGATGTCGTTGTCGTCCTGCGGCAGCCGCAGGTGATCAGCGAGATAGTTGGTCCCGAGCTGAAGGTTCCAATTGTCCGTCAACTGTGCGGTGAGATTGGCGCGTCCGCCCACGCGTTGGTCGGTATTCGCATCGAAGACCCCCTGCTGCCGATCATAGTTGCCACCCACGTAGTAGCTCACCCGATCGTTGCCGCCAACAGCGCTAACTCCGTACGCGCCACGCTGGCCATCTATGAACGGGCTGTACTGGGCGAGCGGACTGAAGCTGACGAGCGAGTCGGGGTTCGGCGTGCACAGCCCGCGAGTCTGGTTGTCGAGATTGCAGTTGGACGTGCGCGCCCCTGCGGTGGTAGTCCCGACCTGTGCGTAGTTTCTCGGAAACGGGGTAACGTTGCGGATGCTGCCCGACTCCCCAAACACTGTAAACCTGGTCTTGCCGGAGCGTCCGTGCTTGGTGGTGATCTGGATTACACCGTTCGCCGCAGCGGTGCCGTAAAGAGCGCCTGCCGCTGGTCCTTTGAGAATGTCGATCTTCTCGATGTCCTCCGGATTGATGTCGTTGAAGCGTGAGGGAGTCTGACCGCCGACACCAATCGTCGTCGACGCCGAGTTGTTATCAACACGGATTCCGTCGATGATCAGGAGCGGATCGTTGGACAGCGACAACGAGCTGGCGCCGCGAATGCGGAAGCGCGCGCTCGACCCGATGGTGCCACCAGGAGTTGCGACGTCGACCCCCGGAATACGGCCGGTGAGAAGCTGACTCATGTTGCCAGCCGTCGCGAGCGCCGCCGGCTCCGGCGTCAGTGTGCCCACGACATTTCCCTGCTCACGCTTGCGCGTTGTCTCGCCTGTCGCCAAGGTCACGACCTCATCGAGCGTGACGGCGGCGGGTGTGAGACCGAACTCGAGGCTGATTGCCTGGGTGCTACCTAGCGTGACACTCTGAGTACTAGCCTGGTAGCCAATGCGCAGGACACGCACCTGATAAGCGCCAGGTCGCACGTTCACGATCCGGAATCGTCCATCGTCGGCCGTTACGCCGCCTCGGGCTGTGCCGACGATTTGGACCTGCGCGGACGGGATGGGAGCGTTCGTCGTGGCGTCGATTACACGCCCGCTGATCGTCCCACCGTCCTGTGCTCGAGCCGTCGTGGGAACCCATACCAGCATTCCGCCGACGGTGACACAGAAGACCAACAATTTCCTAACAAGATGGGTCATACGTCCTCCAGTGCTTCTCCATGAGAAATGGCGCCGCGACGAATTGTCGGGGCGCACTCTGAACGACGCGACGAAGGCGCGGTCGTTGAAAGCCGGATAGCGTAGTCGAGCGGAGCAGGACCTTTCGCTCGGATGCAAGAAAAGGGAAAGTTGAATTCGGTGCACTCACGGGTGGACGCCAAGCTCGTAGAACTACTGCTAGCGGGCGGGCGACTCGAGGTCGCTCTGCCACCCTGCGATCAGGAACCGACGTCACGGACGATCCTGAACTGCAGGCGTCTGGTCCCAACCTTCGATCACATCGAGCGACCCAAGAGGTAGCAGTCCCGCCTATCGAAGCAACAAGTTAGGCGGGAACCTCGCGAGGTCAAGGGATTTTTTTTAACGCGCGGCGAGGACCATGTTTCAGACGGTCACAGGTACCCGTGGAACGGCGTGATGCTTACCTGGCATCTGCACCGACCCATTGCCTGAGCGCCACAATCGGCTGCTTCTGATTCGATTTGGCCAGTGATATGATCCGGCCAATCGTGCGCTTGAGATCGCGCCCCTCCTTGTCGTAGACTCGATCGAAGACGTCGAGATCGCTCGCGTACACGCGCCGCGCGAGCAGCGAAGCATTGTCCAGCGGAACTCGCTCCGCATAGCGCGGGCTGATCGTCTTGAGCGCCGGAGCAATCTCCGAGATGAGAGCGGCTCGGGCCCTCAGATAAACTGTATCACGCGCCGCGATCCGCGCCTCTTTGCTCGCCGAATGTGCCGCGTACGCTGAGTCGAGCGACTTGATCACCCTCGACCAGAAGCTCGCCAGTACCTTGTCGTCTTCCCACTGCGCGTCGAGCCTGGCTGCCGCTGCCTCCTGGCCCCGCGACCTGAAGAACGCCGCCGCTCCGCGCGCTCCCACGAACATCGCAAGGCATTCGTTGAACG
>DHJM01000069.1:46449-76497 GCA_002404335.1 Gemmatimonadales bacterium UBA4720 | reverse complement strand
CTCAGTTACCAGTCGATGCCGCCGACCCCGCAGTACAGGTGAGCCCCTCCTCGAAGCGCGGGTAGGGACGACCGTCTGGGTAAAGCACGAAAACCATACGCCTACCGGTGCGTTCAAGGTGCGTGGCGGACTCGTATACCTCGACGAGCTCTGTCGCACCGGGGCCAATCCGGACGGAGTTATCTCCGCGACGCGGGGGAATCACGGCCAGTCCGTGGGATTTGCCGCTCGTCAGTACGGAATTCCGGCGGCGGTTGTCGTCCCGTTCGGAAACAGCGTCGAGAAAAATGCCGCGATGCGATCTCTCGGCGTTGAAGTCATCGAGCAAGGCCATGATTTTCAGGCCGCCGCCGAGGTCGCTGACAAGATTGCGATGGACCGTGGATGGCACCGGTTCCCATCGTTTCACCCGTTGCTGGTGCGCGGCGTCGGCACCTATGCGCTCGAGCTGTTCCGCGCTGTTCCTGATCTCGATACGGTTTACGTCCCGGTGGGAATGGGTAGCGGCGTGTGTGGAGTGATTGCGGCGCGCGACGCCCTTCGACTCCACACCCGCGTGGTAGCCGTCGTCTCCGAGCGCGCCCCCGCATTCGCGTTGTCTTACGAACAGGGTCGCATTGTTTCTCACGACGCAACTACCCGAATCGCCGACGGGATGGCCTGCCGCACTCCGGTAGAAGCGACACTTGCCATCGCGAGACGTGGCGTTGAGCGCGTAGTCCTGGTGAGCGACGATGAAGTGGAGTCGGCAATGCGAGCTTTGTTCTCGGACACCCACAACACCGCCGAGGGCGGTGGCGCTGCCGGGCTTGCCGCTCTGCTTCAGGAAAAAGAGAGAATGCGCGGCCGCAAAGTGGCTGTGGTTCTGTCGGGCGGGAATGTCGACTCGAGCCTCTTCTCCGCCGTCTTGAAGAGCGTGGAGTAATGCCGGAGCGGTTGCTAATCGCCTATTCGCCCACCGAGAACAGTCCGTTCGTGGCGTCTATCCTGATCTTCCCGAATCGCGAGATGTCGCTGCCCAAAATGCCATCGGAGTTTATGGGACTCGAGAAAGACGGACCGTAGACCATTACGCCTTCGAGTCGCAATGTCTTTCCTCCCACCGACAATATGCTGGGCGTTCAATCGGTGGTCGTGGCACGCGTGGGATATGGTGCGATCGCGGATGCATCAAGAGGCGCCGGTCAGAATCGAACTGACGAATAGCAGATTTGCAGTCTGCCGCCTTACCACTTGGCCACGGCGCCGTGCGACAAAGTTATCGGGTCCAGAGCCCCCAGAGCAATCGCGCCGCGAAGATGCCGAGCGCCAATCCGGCAGCAAGTATCAACAGCAGCACGATCACCGCGAGGACGATCGCGCCAGTCGCGCTCCGCTTCTCACGATCAAACCCGCCAGGCACAACGAGATGATGCTCCAGCAGCGCTACGTTTTTGATGTTCGCTTTCCACACCGCATCGAACACGTCGCCGACGCCCGGAACAGAGCCGAGCAGCGTATCGATGCCGACGTTCACGAGCATCCTCGCCAGCGTGAAAGGTGGCACCTCCGAGCGTGCCGCCTCGACAATGATGTAGCCCGAGAGCACAGCGCCCATCATGTCACCAATCACCGGAATCAGTCCGATGATCGCATCAAAGCCAAACTTCCAGCGAGTGCCTGGTATCGAGATGGAATTGTCGAGCAACCTTGCCAGCACGCGTACGCGCTGGATCCGGCTCGTGGTGTCGTCGCCGAAAATGCCTTGTCTCGCGGGAGCAACAACTCTTGGCTGCGTCCTGCTCACCGCGACACTTTTGCTTCCAGCGCCGACATTCGCGTCGGACCCGGGTAAGGCTTGTCGCCTTTTATTGCGCCCCACAGAATGCGATTGAATAGATCGTCGTTCGACAAGTCTTCCTTTTCCAGCGCCAGCTTCTTTGAAGCCTCGGCCAACGCCCCGCGCGGTGGGTTCTTCTCGTCGAGCGGCACGACTGACTTGAGTGCAACATAAGGAGAGAGATCCGGCGTGCTCTCCCAGATCTCACGGAATGGCCGACCATAGTGATCGAACTGCGACATCCTGCCAAGCCCGAGAATGTCCTCAATAGTCGCGAGTACATCTGTGGTGTTGGCAAACCGATGGAAAACCTTCCCCCTGTTGTACGCTGAGATCACGAGCACCGGAGATCGATGCGAGTCGACGTGATCCGGGCCGTCCTGCGCATCGTCCTCGAGCACGAACATCACGGTATTCTTCCAGAACGGGCTCCTCGACAGAGCCTCGACAATTCTTCCCAGCGCGAGGTCGTTGTCAGCCATGTAGGCACGCGGCGTTGGCTTGCCGGCCTGAGCGCCGGACGTATGGTCGTTCGGAAGGGTGAGTATCTCGAGCGCCGGCATCTTCCCCGCTCGCGCGAATTCCTGAAACTCCGTGATCCAAACGTCGGCGCGCGCCTGATCGGGGATGTCCAGATTCCATCCCGAGTACGCAGTATTTGTGTGGCCGATCAAAGCGGGTTTGGTTGCCGTGGTGGACACGCGTGTGTTCGCCCCAGGGGCTTCGTCCATTTCGGCGACGAATTCGCCGTAGTCCCTGTAAGTAATTCCCGCCCGATCGGCGAGATTCCACAGGTACCCGCTGGCTGGCTCCGACACGTCGTCATCCGGGATCTTGCCACGATTGAGTCCCTGATAGTCGTAGCTCCGTCCCCTACCCGAGTAATTGCTGGGTATCGTCTTCTCGGCGTAGTCAGTCACAAAGGCAGCCGTCGACCAGTTGTGCCCGTCGGGACTCACTTCAGCGTTAACGAAGAACCGGTCGAAGATCCCGAACCGTTCCGCGAGAGCGTGATGGTTGGGCGACACGCTGCGCGGAAAAAAAACGAGTGACGAATCTCCGTCAGCTTGCCTGAGATCGCCGAAGACCTGATCGTAGGTTCGATTCTCCTTGATGATGTAGATCACGTGCTCGAACGGTGGATACTTTTTCGCCTGCTGCGCGGAATTCCACCCGTTCGCTGAAGCAACGCGATTGGAGAATCCGCCGAGCTCTGCCCCGCTTGTCCTGACCACTGGAAGGATCGTCAGCGTCCCGTTGATTTGTCCGAGCGTATAGTCCGGACTGTGGGCAGGCCTCGACTGACCCGCCTGCCAGTGTCCAACATTGGACGCGGTGCCGCGCCCTTTGCCATTGACGACAATGAGATCGCCGTCGTCCGCCGTCACCGCCGACGGATACCAGCCCACGGGAATTCTTCCCGCCAGCGCGTCGCTGCCGGTTGCTTCTGAAACTCCGGATGTCGATGCCGACAGATCGAATACGGCCACGGCATTGTTATCGGCCTCGGCTACGAACAGTCGCCCGCCGTCCGGAGAAAGAGCCAGAGCGTTGGGTGTGCTGCCCTCGCCGGTCGCCGCCGGCGAAGCATCGTTGAGCGTCGCGACGACACGCTGACTGCGGGTGTCAATTACGCTCACTCTGTCCGTGCTTCCCGACGCGGCAAAAAGC
Source organism: Gemmatimonadales bacterium UBA4720 (assembly GCA_002404335.1). Taxonomy (GTDB): domain Bacteria; phylum Gemmatimonadota; class Gemmatimonadetes; order Gemmatimonadales; family Gemmatimonadaceae; genus UBA4720. The sequence continues at coordinate 73,007 of DHJM01000069.1, read as the reverse complement.
CGTGATCCGTCGGTGCTGAGGAGCAGTGCCGACGGATGTCTTGCTACGCGGATCCGCGTTCCCGCTTCCAGTGTTCCATTCGCCCGCGTCGGAAAGGCCGACACCGTAAGCCCGCCCCACGCGGAGACGTACACGGTTCCGTCGGGCCCTGCGACGACTCCATACGGATACCGCTCGGTCGCCAGCCTTTGCACGACGCGCCGCGCTGAGAGGTCCACCACCGCCAGTGAATCGCCGAGGTTCTCAGCGACATAAAGCGTCCGCCCATCGCGCGAGATCGCGATTCCCGCGGGATAGCGCGTCCCGCTCTTGTCCTTCTGTTTCACCGCCAATGCGATGGAATCCGCTAACGTCGCCTGGCCGGCTCTCCAGTCAAACCTATAGATGACATCCTCGTCCCCTCCCGACACGTACAACGATTTTCCGTCCGGGCTGAACGCGATGCCGAGAAACACGGCGGGAAGGGGTATTTTTTGGAGCACCCGTCCGGACGCTCTCTCGACAACCTGGATGCCCTGCTCCCTCCAGCCGTTGAGCAGCACGATCACGCGATTCTTTTCAGGCGAGAGCGTCATCGCCAGTGGCATCGAGCCCAAATCGTACGAGACTCCAGCGGGATCGAGTCGAGCCCCGGTCGGAAGACGCCGTGCTCCCGACGGATCCTGTGCCGAAATGGCCGCTTCAACTTGTGGGGATGGTGAGCCGCACGCGCTCACGATGAGCGTGAGCGCAAATAGACGGGTGAGTGAGTTCATCAGGATAAGATGGCATTGACACCCGATTCTGCCAGTCTGATACTCCGCCAATGCGTACCACTCTGGTAAAGCCTCGAATTGCCCCAGCAACAAAAAAAGACATCCCACTCATTCGTGAGCTCATCCTGGAGCTCGCCGAGTACGAGCGCGCGCTTCCGGGCGAGGCGCCGGTTACGGAGAAGGATCTGGCCAGAACTCTGTTCGGAAAAAAGCCGGCGGCCGAAGTCCTGATTGCCTACCTGGGCGACGAGCCCGCTGGTTTCGCCCTCTTTTTCCACAACTATTCGACCTGGCTCGGCAAACGCGGAATCTTTCTGGAGGATCTTTTCGTCCGACCCCCCGCGCGGAAGCACGGCATTGGCTTTGCCCTGTTGCGAGAGCTCGCGCGCATCGCACTCGAGCGCGATTGCGGCCGTATGGACTGGTCGGTGCTCAACTGGAACGAGTTGGCGATCTCATTTTACAAGCGGATCGGCGCGAAACCCATGGACGACTGGACGACATTCCGGCTTACCGGTGACGCGCTCGCCCATGTAGCCGGCGCGGAGAAATGATCTACGGTCGCAGGCCGCGGCAGTTGCTCGTCGTCTGGGGCGTGTCGTTGGGGGCAATTGCCCTGATCTACTGGCTCGAGTACAGCGCTCCCGCGCTGCACGAGCTGCTGCTCCCCTTTTACTGGATCATACTGGCCGTTGCGTTCTACCTCACCTGGCGGTGGCTTCGGGCGCGGTCGCGCAAAGATCGAAGAGGTAATGATCGCAGGCACGCCGACCGCCGCGATGAGAAGGACACCACTTCGCCCTGAGTTTCGATAGAGCGAATCAGGCCGGGCACCTGACTACTCAGGCGCACCGGCGCCTGTGGTCCGACGCTGGAGCCTATTCGGCCACTCGAGGTTCGTCGCGATCCCCGGATTCTGAAGGGCGAGATTCCGGCCCCAACCCGTACCCACTCCGGCTCTTCGTGTCCTCCCCGACGTCGACAAGCTCGGAGACTTTCTCGACGAAGATCTGCGTCAGCTCGTCAACCCTGTCGTGAACGAGCATGTCACTGGCCCGTGAGATGGTAGCCGCGCGATGCGTGACATCGTCGATTGCCGCGCGCACGGTGGACGCACCTTCTACCGCGAGCATCCGGGTAATTGCAGCCGACGGAGCGAGCTCTCCGACCAGGCATTGCACGAGAATTGCCCGAATCGCCGGCGGCTGCAAGCCGTCTGTGAGACGGGTGATCGCTTCCGCTTCCATGCCGGTCCGACTGCTCATATCGATGTGATTTGAGATGGACGACCACAGCTCGATCGACGCGTGGATTCTTTTAGGCACAACACGCGCCAGCCGGTCTGGGAACAGATACCACGACTATCAAAACGGAGGTGTAGAATGGCTGCGCGGAAATCTTCAAGCCGCCGGAAATACGGCAAGGCCGCGTCGAAGCGCGTCGAGAGCGCGATGCGGAGGAGGAAAAAGGGAACGCTCAAATCCGGAAGAAGCGGACGGACAGTGAAGAGCCGGAAGCAGGCAATCGCCATCGGGCTGTCCGAGGGGCGAAAGAAGGGCGCGAAGGTCCCCCGCAAGCGCACGGGATGAAAGAGCTCCGGAGGAAGGAAACGTAGCCGCCGAGGCGGATTCATCGTTAGGTTAGATAAATAGCTAACTTGCCGCGTGCCTCCGCCTCAGTACTTGGCGAGATAGTTATCGAGTTCCCACTGCGAGACTTGCGTGATGTACTCCTGCCACTCGAGACGCTTCGCGACGAGAAACTGAGTCGTGATGTGCTCGCCGAGGGCTTCGGTGATCACATCGTCCTTCTCCAGCTCGTTGCACGCTTCTCCCAGATTGTGCGGCAGATCGTCGATCCTGAGACGACGCTTCTCCCGATGCGACATCTCCCAGATGTTGCTGTTCACCGGCTCGCGAGGATCGGCCTTGGTCGCGATGCCATCGAGTCCGGCAGCCAGTTGCACCGCCAGCGCCAGATACGGATTAGCGGCCGGATCCGGAATTCGCAGCTCGATTCTGGTCCCTGAGCCGCGACGATCGGGAATCCGGATCATCGGCGAACGGTTGCGCATCGACCACGCTACGTTGACCGGCGCTTCAAAACCGGGGACGAGCCTCTTGTACGAGTTGACGAGAGGGTTCGTTATCGCGGTGAAGCCGCGCGCGTGTCTGAGCAACCCTCCGATGTAGTGGAGCGCCGTGCTGGAAAGCTCCCACTCCGCCTTTTCGTCCCAGAAGGCGTTCTTTTTCCCGCGGAAAAGCGATTGATGGGTGTGCATGCCGCTTCCATTCTGTCCGAAGATCGGCTTCGGCATGAACGACGCGGTTAGCCCGAATGTCCGTGCGACGTATTTCACAACGAACCGGAACGTCGCGATGTTGTCCGCCGTCTTCAGTGCCTCGCCGTATCTGAAATCGATCTCGTGCTGGCCGTGCGCAACTTCGTGGTGCGCAGCTTCGACCTCGAATCCCATTTGTTCGAGGATATCTACGATCGCGCGCCTCGCATCTTCGCCCAGATCAGCCGGCGCGAGGTCGAAATACGATCCGACATCGTGCGTAACCGTCGACGGCTCCTCGTCCGGCCGCGGCTTGAACATGAAGAACTCTGCTTCCATCCCGGCGTTCATCGTGTATCCCAGCTTGGCCGCGCGGGCGATCGTTTTCTTGAGCACTCCCCGCGGGTCTCCGGCAAAGGGATTGCCGTCAGGAGTGTTGATGTCGCAGATCAGCCTGGCAACGCGGCTCTTTTCGTCACCCCAGGGGAATATCTGAAACGTGCCGAAATCCGGCGCCAGCAGCATGTCCGATTCCTCGATTCGGACGAACCCTTCGATCGAGGAGCCGTCGAACATTATGTCCCCCGCCAGGGCTTTCTCGAATTGCGAGGCGGGAATCTCGACGTTTTTGTTGATGCCGAGGATGTCCGTGAATTGCAGTCTGAGAAAGCGGACGTTGTTGGTGGTGGCGAGGTCCAGAATGTCCTGGGCCGTGGCGCCGGACGTGTCGGGAATCTGGGAGCGATGTCGAGGCATTGGCTGAACGTAGCCCGCTTGGGAAGTTTTTGCAAATTGTGCACTTCAATTCGCCTATTCCTTGCATTTAATGCTCAAAATGGCGAATATGATCGCTCAAATGTGCCGGTTGTGCACCCTTGTGACTTACATTCTCATCTGCGCAAACTATCAATGACAGCCGCCGCCATCACTTCGCGTAAAGCTCTTCTGAACGAGATCTCCAACCGGGAGCCCCGAATCGCTCCCGGCTTCAGCAAGGACGGGATTCCCGGGCCGACTTCCCAGTACTTCGGCGTCAACATTCTGGGCGTTAGGCAGCTACGCGACAAGCTTCCGCGAGAAGTCTTCGGCAGCCTCGCCGCATCCATCCGCCACGGCAAGAAGCTCGATCGCGCCGTCGCACCGGTCGTCGCGCAGGTCATCAAGGAGTGGGCGGTCTCGCGCGGCGTGACCCACTTCACCCACTGGTTCCAGCCCCAGACCGGGCTCACGGCGGAAAAGCACGACGCGTTCTTCGCGTTCGATGACGACCGGCAGCCGATGGAATCCTTTACCGGCGACCAGCTGATTCAGAGCGAGCCCGACGCCTCGAGTTTCCCCTCCGGCGGACTGCGTGCAACGTGGGAAGCGCGGGGTTATACGGCCTGGAATCCCGCCAGCCCGGTTTTCATTGTTGAGTCGACCGGCGCCCGTACTCTCTGCATTCCCTCGGTCTTCATCGGCTACAACGGGGAAGCGCTCGATGAAATGACTCCGCTCCTCAGAAGCTCCGATGTGCTTTCGCAGAAGTCCATCGAGCTGCTCGAGCTGCTCGGCGACAAAGGCGTGCAGCGCGTCTTCACGACGTTGGGACCCGAGCAGGAATATTTCCTCATCGATCGCTCGCACTTCGCGATGCGCCCGGATCTCGTGATGGGCGGTCGCACTCTCATCGGCGCTCCGCCGCCACGCGGGCAGCAGCTGGAGGATCACTACTTCGGCGGAATTCCGGAGCGCATCCAGGGATGCATTTCCGAGGCGGAGTTCGAGCTTTACAAGCTCGGTGTGCCTATCACTACTCGGCACAACGAAGTCGCGCCCTGCCAATTCGAGATGGCACCGTATTTCGAGGAAACCGATCTTGCCGTCGATCACAACATGCTCGTGATGGCGACATTGCGACGCGTAGCGCTCAGGCACGGCCTCCAGGCGCTATTGCACGAGAAACCGTTCGCTGGCATCAACGGCTCGGGAAAACACTGCAACTGGTCGATGTCGGTGATCGCCGACTCGTCGGACCTTGACGGCTTGAACCTCCTCAAGCCCGGAAAGACGCCTCACCACAACATTCGCTTCCTCGTCTTCCTCGCCGCTGTGCTCAGGGGAGTCCACAAGCACTCGGGACTTCTTCGCGCCGGAATCGCGACCTCGGGCAACGAGCACCGGCTCGGCGCCAACGAAGCGCCACCAGCGATCATCTCTGTTTTCATGGGCGACATGCTCACCAAGGTCATCGAGGAGATCGCCGCCGGGAAGAGCTCCGGGACCGCCGAGCAGCAGATGATCAAGCTGGGCGTCGCAAAGCTGCCGGAAGTTCAGCGCGACAACACCGATCGCAATCGCACTTCTCCGTTCGCATTCACTGGTCAGAAGTTCGAGTTCCGCGCCGTTGGATCTTCGGCGTCGATCGCATTCCCGGTCGCGCTGCTGAACACCGTTGTCGCGGACTCCATTGGTGAGATTACGGATTCGCTGCGCGAGACCCTCAAGAAGACCAAGTCGGTGGACGACGCGGTGCTCAAGGTTGTTCGAGAGGTGTTCAAGGACACATCGGCGATTCGCTTCGAGGGAAACAACTATTCGGAGGAGTGGGTGGTTGAGGCGAAGAAACGTGGCCTTCCGAACCTGCGTCGGACTCCGGAGGCTCTGAAGGAGCTCGTGTCGAAGCAGTCGCGGGCGCTCCTTACCAAGCTCGGCGTTCTCACCAAGGAGGAGCTGGAGTCCCGCTATCACGTCCGCGTCGAGCGCTACGTAAAGGACATGCTGATCGAGCTGCACACCATGCGCGAGATCGTGGACACAATGGTGATTCCGGCGGCTTATGGCTATCTCGGACTGCTTTCCAAGGCCGCTTCACAGTCGAAGGCGGCAGGCATCGCGGTGATTCCGCAAATAGTCACGGCAAATCAGGTGGGCGAGCTGGTGCAGGAGCTCCAGGAATTTCGCGAAGACATGAGCGATGTCATCGCGCGCGTCGAGGCCAAGCATGATGATCCGACCGGGCAGGCGGAGATGCTCACATCGGAGGGAGCCGACGCCATGGCGGAAGTGCGAAAGGCGTGCGACGCGCTGGAGCTGTCGGTCGGAGACGATTACTGGCCGCTGCCCAAGTACCGGGAGATGCTCTTCCCGGTTTGATTCGGGGCAGGCGCTTGTCTTTGCTGTAACCCGCTCGGGATCTGTCACGGGGGCAGTTAGCGCGCGGCGAATAGCGTGCAGCGGGAAGCGGGCGGCAGCGTACTGCTCCGTCATTCCAGCGTCGATTTCAGTCCATCGATGCGTACTGAGCGACGGCCGACTAATTTCACCCGCATGACCTCCCCGTCTTCCCCATCCGACCACACGACAGCCTGTCCTTCCTGCGGCGCAGCAGCGACTGGTCGATACTGCGCGAGCTGTGGCGCCCCACTGGCGGGCGCTACTTGTGCCTCTTGTGCTGCTGATCTAAGTCCCGGCGCCAGGTTCTGTCACCGCTGCGGCACTCCGGTCGGAGCTGCCGCGCCTGTCGCGCGCGAGGCGAGAACGAACGCGCTTCCGTGGGTCGTGGCGGCGCTGGCGTTTCTCGCTCTGTTCGCGATGGCGGCTGGTCGCGGCTTCAATGCCACTCGCGGAAGCACCGTTGACGGTTCGCAAAATGCGTTGCCACAGGCTGGACTCGACGATCGAGGGACCGCAGCCGATGATCAATCGGCCGGAGTTCGCGCCCCCGACATCTCGAGCCTGTCGCCGCAGGAGCGCGCCGATCGCCTTTACAATCGTGTAATGCTTCTCGCCACACAGGGAAAGATCGATAGCGTTCAGTTCTTTGCGCCGATGGCTTTGACCGCCTATCAGATGCTCTCGCCGCTCAACGCGGATCAGCGCTACGATATGGGGCGGATCGGTGAGGTGGCGGGAGCGCTTCCACTCGCAAAGGCGCAGGCTGACACCATTCTGCGCGAGAATCCGAATCATCTTCTCGGACTGATTCTGGAGGCGCGCCTTGCTACCCTCGCTGGCGACACCACTCAGCTCCATTCCTACGAGCGAAGGCTGATCGCCGCACAGAAAGCGGAGCTGGCAAAAAAACGCGACGAGTACACCCGGCACCAGGACGACATCACAAACGCTCTATCGCAGGCACGGAAAACCCTTGGAATGAAGTCATGACCTCACTCAGCACGATTCATCTGGCCCACAGTCCTGACTCGGACGATGCGTTCATGTTCTACGCGCTCGCCGACGGACAGATCGATACCCAGGGAATCAGTTATGTCCATGAGCTCCAGGACATCGAGACGCTGAACGGCCGGGCGCTCCGCGGAGAGCTCGATGTGACTGCGGTCTCGATTCACGCCTATGCGTATCTCTCCGAATTGTACGCTCTCCTCCCCCACGGCGCGTCGATGGGCGATGGCTACGGACCGATGCTCGTGTCGAAGCAGCCGATGACGCGCGAAGACATTGCCGGCAAGCGGGTCGCCGTGCCTGGACTGATGACGAGCGCGTACCTGGCGCTGAGGCTGTTTCAGCCGGATTTCATTCCGGTCGTCGTCCCTTTCGATCAGATCGAGCAGGCCGTCCTCGGCGGCGGCGTCGATGCAGGACTCCTGATTCACGAGGGCCAGCTCACTTACAAGGACGAGGGATTGCATCTCGTTGCCGACATGGGCGCGTGGTGGCTCGAGAAAACGGGACTGCCGCTTCCACTCGGCGGTAACGTCATCCGGAAGGACATGCCCCGCGACGTCCAGAAAAAGGTCTCCCGGCACCTTCGGGAGAGCATCGCGTACGGACTCGATCATCGCAAGAATGCCCTCGACCACGCGATGCGCTATGCGCGCGGACTCGATCGGAGCAAGGCCGACACGTTCGTCGGGATGTACGTGAACGACTGGACACTCGACTACGGCGAGCGTGGCCGCGCGGCAATCCGGCTCTTCCTCGACGAAGGCGTCAGGGCCGGCGTGATCACGCGCCCGGTGACGGTGGAGTTCATTGACGACTGAGCTCGTCGCCGAGCTCGAGCGTCGCGCCGCGCGATTCGCGGCGGTCGCGACGGTGCAGCAGGCCATCTCGGCCACGATCTCGTTGAACGAAGCGTACCGCGAGATCTACAAGGCGGTCGCGTCGGTGGTGGACGCTCCTTGCTTCGCGCTCATGATTGCCGACTCCGTGCGTGAAAAGTTCAACGCGCATTGTATCATCGTCGATTCCGAGGAGCGCGAGGGAGAGAGTGTCCTCGATTTCCCGAATGGAACTGAGACGATCGCCAAGGTTTTCCATTCGGGCGTGCCGATCATTTCTTCGAAGCCGGAGCGTTGGTGGAAGGGAACGATCTTCCAGGTGGCGTCGAAGCGGGAAGTGAAGAGCGAGATTACGGCGCCCCTCACCTACCGCGACCGGACGGTGGGGGTGATGCAGGTCCTCTCGTACAAGACCGACGCGTACGACGGGCACGATCTGGATCTAATCATGCTGATCGCGCGCCAGGCGGCTGTCGCTATCGAGAACGCGCGACTCTTCGATGCGCAGCGCGGTGAGCAGAGGCAGACCCAAGCCGCGGCCGAGATCGCGCGCGTGGCGCTTCGCAAGGTGACCGTCGCGGAGGCGAGCCACAACATCCTCGCAATTCTCGACGACGTCGTCCCATCGAGCGGAAAGGCAATTGGCATCATCTCCCCCGATGGAACTACCATATCCTGCGTTGCAGCCCTTGGTACTTGCGAACAGATGGAAGGCATGACGGCTCCCGTAGAGAACAGCGCGGTTCGCGCGGCCTGGGCAACGGAGGAGCCAACCTTCGTCGAGAATCTCCGCGAGCTGGCTCACAACCCCGACCGGATTCCGGAGGGGCCTGCCATCACGATCCCGCTCAGCGCGAGCAGTCGTCGACTCGGCGTCCTCATCGTAACGTCTCCGACCGCGCAGTTGCAAACCGGCCCGCACGTCGATGCGCTGATGCGTCTCGCGGCCGCGGTCGCGCTGGCGATCGACGTACTGCTCCTCAGCGAAGACGAGCATCGAACCCATGCGCGCGAGCGAACACTCGCAGCGGCGCTGGCGACCATGGATCAGCCGGTGCTGATACTTGGCGTAGATGCGAAAGTTCAATACGCCAACACCGCTGCGATCAAGGAATATCGCTACGAGGCAAATGAGATCGCCGGCCTGAGCGTCGACGATTTCGTCGTTACCTCCGCTCAGCACTCTCCCCGCCAGACGATTCCCGCAATCCCGCAGGACATGCAGCTCTGGACCGGTGAGCACGTTCATCGGAGAAGGGATGGGACGGAGTTCCCGGCTGCCGTGACCCTGAGCCACATTCGCGACGGGAGCGACAACATCGTTGGTCTCGTGATCGGCATCAGAAATCTCACCGAAGAGCGAAAGGTCGCCGATCACCTCGGTCGGACCGAAAAGCTCGCTGCCATCGGAGAGCTCGTCGCCGGCGTCGCGCACGAGCTGAACAATCCCCTCACCGGCATTTCGACCTTCGCGCAGCTCCTGCTCGAGGACAATCTGCAGGGTGAGCAGTTCGAGTCGGTAAGCCTGATCAAGCGCGAAGCCGATCGGGCGATTGGAGTGATTCGCGATCTCCTCCTCTTCGCGCGCAAGACCGATGCGCGTGCCGTGCCGGTCGACATCAACACCATCGTCAAGCACACCGTGCGGCTTCGCGCCCTCGCGTCCCGATCGGGCGGCATCGAGGTTCACATGCGTCTCGATGAATCCAATCCCCGGGCTCGCGGCGACGAACAGAAGCTGCAGCAGGTTCTACTCAACCTCCTTGTGAACGCCGAGTCGGCGATGCAGGGAACGCAGCTCCGTCACCTCTCGCTGACAACCCAGCGCAAGAGCGGCACCGTGCAGATCGTGATTTCTGACACTGGGCACGGAATGCCGTCATCCGTGAGTCAGCGGGTCTTCGAGCCCTTCTTCACCACCAAGCCTCCCGGCGAGGGAACGGGATTGGGCCTCAGCGTGAGCTACGGCATCATTCAGGCGCACGACGGAACGATCTCGGTGGAAAGCACGCCTGAGGTCGGGACGACATTCACGATCCTTCTCCCGCTCTACAGCGACGCGACGAAGTGACCCGGATTCTGGTCGTGGACGACGAGGAAACCATTCGCCTCGCACTGCGCAAATTCCTTCGATCCCGCGGCTACGAGGTCGAGATCGCCAGCTCCGGTGATCACGCGCTCCAGCTGCTTGAAAAGGAGTCCTTCGCCCTCATGCTGTGCGATGTTCGCATGCCCGGAATGACCGGAGTCCAGATCGTTCCCCAGGCGATAGAACGGGATCAGGACCTGGCGATCATCATGTTGACCGCCGTGAACGATGCGGCTACCGCGACGGAGGTGTTGTCCTCCGGCGCGACGGACTATCTGATGAAGCCCGTCGAGCTCGCCGACCTCCAGCAAGCCGTCGATCGCGCCCTCCGCAAGCGCTCGGAGCTGATGGAGCAGCGTCGCCTCGACAAGCTCATTCGCGAAGAGGTTGCGCTCCGGACCGCCGAGCTAGAGCGGGAAAAGGAATCCCTGCGGCTCATGTCCACCAGCATCGCCGAGACGCTGATCAACGCCATGGAAGCCAAGGATCTCTACCTGCGAGGTCATTCTCAACGCGTCGCCGAGTTGGCGGGACAGCTTGCCCAGGAATTGGGCCTCGAGGAAAGGACGTGCGAGGACCTGAGAGTTGCAGGCCGTCTTCACGACGTGGGCAAGATTGGCATAAGCGAGACAATCCTCAACAAGCCTGGACGGCTCACCACCGATGAGTTCGAACACGTCAAGCAACACGTGCGCATAGGGCTCGACATCCTCGCGCCACTCTTTCACATCAAGCAGCCGCTCAAGTATGTCGAGCACCACCACGAGCGTTGGGATGGAGTCGGCTATCCACTCGGTCTGTCGGGCGAAGCGATTCCACTGGGCGCTAGAATCCTCTGCGCAGCCGACACGTTCGACGCACTTACATCCAAGCGCGCCTACCGCGAGCCATTGGAGCCCTTGGCGGCCCTCGATCATCTCCGCGCCGATGCGGGAAAGCAGTTTGACCCGCGAGTCTACGATGCGCTGGTAAGCGTCATAACCAGACGAGTAGCGTCCCAATCCACGGCATCCAGCTAGGCGCGGAAAGTCGCTCCTTGACGTCGCGTCACCGGAGTTGTATTCGGTGTCCAGAGTAGAGAGCTTTCGGCGCTGGCGCATAAGGCACGCGACGTGCAGCGGGCGAAACTCAGAAAATTCCGCGCTACCAGCGCGAGTGCTGACATTCTATGGGAGGACTAATGCCGAGCGGTGAATCAGTGGAGCCATTGCGTTTTGCGGACGACGACGATGCGGACGATCTCGGTGGCTTCAGTCGCGGCAAGCGTTCCTACGACGATGACGACGACGAAGATGGTGGCTGGGCGATCAATGAGGATCACAGCGACCGCCTGTGGGACAGCGCTGAAGACGCGGATGATGACGAAGAGGTCGATTCCGACGCTACGGTCGTAAACGAAGGAGAGGAGGACGAGGAGGACGAGGAGGAAGATCTCTTCGGCGGAGGTGCCCCAAGAGGAAGAAGGGGCCGGCCCAAGGGATCCGGGAAGAAGCAGGAGTCGACCCTCGGCGGTGGCGGTCCCGTTGGCGGAGCCGGCGGGATGGGCGGCGGCTCGGGTTTCGGCAGCCCGCCCTCAACCGGGTCAAGCGGGGGATTCGGCGCGGGAAGCACGTCGCCGGGAGCGGCACGGACCAACTCATTCGGCGGTGGGCCACCTTCCCCGGCCGCACGACCGGCGGCAACGTCCACCTCCGCAAGTCGTGCCGGAGCCGGCAAAGTGGCTGGCGGCGCAAAAAAGAAAGCCGCCAAGAGTTCCTCCAGGTCTTCTGGCGGGAAGAAGCCAGCCAAGAAAAAGTCTTCCGGAGAGCGGAAGCCAGCCAGGAAGGCCGCTGGACGTAAAGTCACCGCCAAAAAGGCGGGTGGTCGGAAGGCTTCCAAAGGGGGGTCGAAGGCGCGCGCAAAGAGCGGCGGGACCCACAAGCGGAAGCGTTAGGGGCAATAGTTTCCCCTGCCCCCGTGCGCAGTACCCGAGGCGCGGTTACTCTCAAGTAACCGCGCTTTTCCGTGACTGACCGAACTGAGGTGTGATGCAGGACAACGACGAGCGAGAAGGTCCCTGGCGAAAAATTCTTCTGTCCGGCGGCGCGATCCTGGGCGCGGCCGCTGCCTATAACGCTTTTGCCCGAAAGGGCGTCGACCAGCTCACCAACCTGATTGGTGGCGAAGAGGGCGGGTTTGACTGGCGCGACAGAAGGGTCGCGTTCACCAAGCGCGGCAAGGGTCCGCCGATTCTGCTGATCCACGGCATTCATGCGGCCGCGTGGTCCTATGAGTGGAGAAACAACGTCGACGCGCTCGCGCGAACGAACACCGTCTACACCCTCGACCTGCTCGGATTCGGCATGTCTGAACGTCCCGCGATCCGCTACTCGGCGCGTCTCTATATCTCGCTCATCTCCGATTTCGTGAGCAGAGTGATCGACGAGCCCACCGTTCTCGTCGCGACCTCGCTCTCAGGCGCGTATGCGATTGTGCTCGCGGCGCGCGATCCGCTTCGCTTTCCCGCCGTGGCTCTCATTGCCCCATCCGGACTGGTGCGCCTCAACGAGCCCGTAGGCTTGGGTGGTGAAGCGAGCCGACTCGCCGTCGACACGCCGATTGCCGGCACTGCCATGTTCAACGCCGTCGTCTCGCGGCCGCAGCTGCGACGCTACTTGAACAACGCATACTCGAACGATTCGCTCGTCACCCGCGAGCTGGTCGAGATCTATTACGCGACTTCCCACCAGCGCGGCGCACGTCACGCGCCCGCGGCATTTCTGTCCGGCCATCTCAACATCGACGTGCGAAACGCCTTACGCCGTCTGAGCCAGCCGGCCCTGCTCGTGTGGGGTGAGGAGGGGTCCACCGCACCCGTCGAGGAATTTCGCGGCTTCCGCGAGATCAAGCGCGATTTCGAGATTTCCGTTTTGTCTCCAGCGGGCGACCTTCCGCACGACGAGCGAGCGGAAGACTTTAATGTTATCCTATCCACATGGCTGAATCGCCTGTCGCTCTCCTCCGCGCCCACGCTCGACATGCTCCCTGGAACGCCCGCGGACTTGCAGCCCACGCAACAGCTCTTGTAGACGCAGCCGGAGTTCGACCAACCAACGCCTCGGCGCGAGCGGCGCCGAGCGCGCGAGCGGTTCGGTTCTACGTGGCGAGTGGACTGCTCGATCGGCCCGAGGGCACTGGCACGGGCGCCACTTACGGGTACCGGCATCTCCTCCAGCTACTGTCCATCAAGATCCGCCAGCGCGAGGGACAGAGCCTCGACACCATCCGGGGCGAGATGCGCGATGTCACTGGCGATGCCCTCGAGCGGAAGATCGCAACATCGCTCGCCCCGGCGCTCGACTCCGGCGGATACGAAGCCGTCGCCCACGACGACGATATCTCACTGCGCTGGCACCGCCTTCCTGTGGCCGATGGGATCGAGCTTCACGTTCGCGAGGATTCTCCAGCTGCCCGTGAGGAAGCCGTGATCGCAATGCGCGAAGCGGTGCGAGCGGCGCTTGGCCGCGGCGACATCCGCTGAGCTCCTACATCAGATAGCGCGCGAATTTCTCCCCGCGAAGTTGGCGGGCTGCTAGAGTACGCGCCTCAGCTTCTGCGCCCCCCACTCCAGAATCCTTCCCGACAGCGGCCGCTTTCTGAACTCGTCGAGCTTGATCTCCTTGGACCATTTTATGTCATCCATGAAGATCGAGTCCATTTGTGCTCCAACGTGGCGGTCGAGCGACACCAACAACGACTCGTTGTTGAAGGACAGCGAACGGTTGTCGAAGTTCATGGATCCCATGTAAGACCAGATGCCGTCCACTACAATGCTCTTCGCGTGCATCATCGTCGGTTGGTACTCGTAGATCTTCACGCCGCCTTCGAGGAGTTTCTCGTAGTAGGTTCGCCCCGCGTACCAGGTCGTCTTCACATCGGTCTTGTCGCCCACCGTGATAACCCGAACGTCGACACCCCTTTTCGCTGCCGCCAGAAGCAGCTGCATGAAATTCTCGCCCGGAACGAAGTATGAGTTGCTGATGTAGAGCGTTTTTCTGGCGCCTGCGATCGACAGCGCCAGAAATCTTTCCGCCGGCGTGCTTCCGGTGCTGGGAATGCTGTACATCAGGCCGGCCTGCACGTCCCCGACATCGGCAAAAGAACTCTTTGGAAAGAACAGGTCGCCCGTCAGCAGTTCGCCCGTTGCTTCAGCCCAAGCCGCCGCAAACGCTGCTTGCAGCGCTGCCACCGTCGGCCCCTCGAATCGCACGTTGGTCTCGCGCCACTGGTCCGCGTGATGGCCGTCTCCCAGCCAATAGTCGGCTAGCCCGAACCCTCCGGTGTAGCCGATCTTTCCATCGATCACGACTACGCGAACGTGCGATCGCTGGGCTGCCTTCTGCAGTGTGTACCAGCGAAGAGGTCTCAGCCACCTGACCTCGACGCCGGCGCGCTTGAGACTGTCACGCCACTCCGGCTTGAGCGGCTGGGACCCGAACGCATCGAGCAGCAGCAGCACGCGCACCTTGTGCTGCGCGCGATCGATCAGATACTTCGCCATCGTGTCGGCGACCGCGCCTGGCTGCGAGTAGTACATCTGCACCGTTAAGGTGCGCTGGGCGGAACCGATATCCTTCCATAGTAGAGGGTAGGTGCCGTTTCCGTTCAGCAGGATCTGCACGCTGTTGCCGGGGTCGATGTGCGTTCCCGTGAACAGCTCGATGCTCCGGGCGAACAGCGGATCCTCGACGCTCGGCGGCCCGTCCTTGTCGCCTTCCGCGATTACGCTCGTAACCGGCGTGTCGTGAGTCACCGACAAAATGCCGATAAGCGCCAGAACCAGTCCGAACAGACTGAGCGCCGCGATTGCTATGTACTTGATCAGTGACATATTCTCTCTGCATGACCTTCGTGGCCCGTCGACGAATCGCGACGCGTGCTATCGTTCTCGACCGCTCCCTCGAAGCGCTCCCGATCTTCCGACTGAGCGATTCCGCCGAGGACACGGCAATTTCCTTCTCTCCCGAGAGCGGCGGGCGGTGGCGTGTGCTGCCCAGCCCGGGCGACCGCTTGCCCGGAACCTTCGATCAGGACGTGTACATCGAGCTCCTCCATCGTTACCACGAGGCTGGAGCTCCCGAGGACGGAGTGATAAGCTTTACGCTCCACGCCTTCCTCCGCTCCATCGGTCGGCGCGTTGACGGCAGAACATACGAGCAGCTGCGATCCGCATTGACGCGACTCGAGCGGACCACTCTCGAGTCGAGCGGAGTGTACGTTGCGGCAAAAGAAGGACAGCCGCTAGAAGGACGCTTTACCATTCTCTCCTCGGTTTCCATCGCGCGCCGACGAATGGCGGAGCGCGAACAATTCACCCTGTTTCCCGTGCTCACCGCTTCGGAGCCGGGCGACGCACACATAACGATCGGTCCAGTAATCCGCGCAAACATCGCGGCAGGACACACCGTGACGCTCTCTTCGACCCACTACATGTCCCTCACCAATCCCGTTGCCAGAAGGCTCTACCGGCTGCTCGAAGTCGCGAGAGAGGAGGGAATGGTAACGTGGAGAGTACCCCTCGCGTCCCTCGCGGAGCAGCTTCCTCTGACCCAGCGGTATCCCTCCCATTTGCAACGAGTGCTCCAGCCCGCCCACGAGATGCTGCTCGCGGCCGGGCTCCTCCGCGATGCCACCTTCAGGCAGCTAAACCGCGACTGGCTCGTGGACTACGTGCTGGCCTCCCGCGCAGCCTGATCGGCGATGTTCCGCTGGTGCCTTTTGTGCGTCCATGGAGGAACACTGACTGGCCGAAGGCGTATCTATTACGTTACCGCCTTCTTCTCTCTACCTAGAGCCGTATGTCCCGACCCAGAATAAGCTTGCTGCTCGGCCTGGCACTGATTCCGCTGATGGCCGGCGGCTTCGTATTTCAGCAGCACGAGAGCCAGCAAGGCGCTCGCTTGCTCGACCAGGTCCTTAACATCGTCTCCAGCCGCTTCGTCGACACCGTCGACGCCGCTACTCTTTACGAAAAGGCCGCTCGTGGACTCGTTCACGAGCTGAACGACCCATACAGCATCCTGCTCTCGCCGAAAGAGCTTTCTTCCTTCAACGCGCAGACGAACGGACGCTACGCCGGCATCGGAATGGAGATCGCCGAGACGCAGGGCTTCATCAGCGTGCAGCGCGTATTCCCGCATACACCAGCCGAGCAGGCCGGCGTCCAGGAAGGCGATCGCATCAACTTCGTCGACACGACCAATACCCGCGGTTGGACCGTCTCACAGACCTCCGATGCGCTGAAGGGAAATCCTGGCAGCAAGGTTCTGGTCAAGTTCTCACGGCCGGGCGTGCCTGAGCTGATCCCGATCACTTTCACTCGCGCCGTCGTCAACATCCCCGCCGTTCCTTACGCGATAATGCTCGACAACAAGGTGGGCTACGTCCCCCTTCTCCAGTTCAACGAAAGCGCGAGAGACGAGCTCGAGAGCTCGATCACCCGCTTGTCACGCGAGGGCGCACGTGGAATCGTCATTGATCTCCGCGGAAATCCGGGCGGCATCCTCGATCAGTCGTTGAGCGTCAGCAATCTCTTCCTCAAGAAGGGGCAGCAGATCTCGAGCATCCGCGCCCGCAACGGTGAGAACCAGAGTTTCGTCGCCAGCGATGATCCAGTCGCGCCCACCATCCCGCTGGTGCTTCTGACCGACGGAAGAAGCGCTTCGGCTTCGGAGATCGTTGCCGGTGCTCTCCAGGACCACGACCGCGCTCTCATCGTCGGCACTACTTCCTTCGGAAAAGGCCTCGTGCAGTCGGTGTTCCCACTCGAAGGCGGTTATGCGCTCAAGATGACGACGGCAAAGTGGTACACGCCGAACGGCCGCTCCATCCAGAAGGAGCGCAAGCTTCTTCCCAGTGGTGAGTTCGTGGAAGTGATGCCCGATTCTCTGGAGACCGATTCGGCCCGTCGCTCGCGCCCAGCGTTCAAATCCGACGCCGGCCGCATCGTCTACGGTGGCGGCGCCATCACGCCCGACATTATCGTTCGCCCCGACACATTGACCACCGCGGAGCAGAAGGTGTTCAACGCCTTTGCTCCGAAGACCGCGGATGTGAGAGCAACGCTCATGGACTACTCGCTCGAGCTGAAGAAAACGGTCCGCCCTGATTTCACAGTGCCTTCGACGTGGCGCGAAGAGTTCTATCGCCGCCTCCAGGTAAAGGGAATCACCATCGATCACGCACAATATGAACAGGCTGGTTCAGAGATCGATCGACTGCTCAGCAATACCGTCGCACGGTTGGCGTTCGGTGATTCCACGGCCAAGCGGCGCAGCGTCCCGGAGGACATTCAGCTGATGCACGCGCTGCAGGTTCTCAAGCAGAGCGCGTCTCAGAAGGATCTCTTCACCATCGCTCAGCGGGAGCAGGCGACCGCTGCGTCCGCCTCGGCTCGTCAATAATTGCAACGTCGCTGAACGGAAAGACCGAATTGAAGGCTCCGGCGGGAATGTCCCGCCGGAGCTTTTTTTCATCTAGGGCCAGCGATGCTTGTTCGAGTATTTGCTGCCGAATACCTCGAGCAGGGTAGACTTCGGATCCTCCGTTCGCACAACGGCGTCCAGCCTGCCGGCAAGGACGATTGGCCGGGTGAACTGTCGGTACCTTCGGTAGCCGTGACAAAAGCAGAGCGGTCCTTTGCGGGTGATGTCTCCCAACAGAATGTCGGGCTCCCCAAAGATCGTCATGGCGTAGAAAAAGTTGAGTGTGCGCGGTCTCGGAAGGTCGCTTTGTCGAACGTTTCGGGGGAGACTTCCGTGCTTCCCCCATTGAACGTCGATCACGACCTGAGACCGGGGCCACACCGTGTGAAGGATTTGACCGTGCCAGTATGTCCAGACGTCAGTTGGCGCGTAAGTCGAGTCGTAGCCTACCCATAAGACCTCCTCATCGGTCGGTACCGTGAACGGAATCCACGACCCGTGGACATCGTCACGCCACAACAAGTGGTAGGCGATTACACGCCGGATAGGGTGCAGAACAGCCACTACCCGCTCGAGCGGGAACGTTTCATCCGGTTGCAGGTATAAGACCGGTGCCAGGCGCCTTGCCAGGAGTGCTCCGCTGTCCGTTGGTACGAGGGCGTCAGGCAGATTGGCCGGTCGGAGCGGTATGTGAGCATGCGGGCCGCAGGCGGTAATAAAGCCCAGGGCCAGCCCGACGCAGATCCGCTCGCGAATCTCGATGGCTCTTCTTCTCATTGGATAGCCGTCAAGAACGTCCACCTCACCATGCGACGCCTACCGCGCAGCGCCGTTTCGAGTAACTGGAGAGCTCATGCGCAAGCCACGTCCGAACGCGTACAATCCCGCCCAAGCCCTGTTTCTCATTAGCAACGACCGCCACGGATCTCCACTCAGCTGCCCGTCGTGCGCCGGATCAATCGAGCGCGATCCGCGACAGATTCCCCCGCCCCCCTACACGCACGTGACTCTCCGCTGCCAGAGCTGCGGACGGTCAGCGCACTACGTCGCAGGGGCAGCCTAGTGACACGGCCTGTTGCACAAAACTTGCCCTCCTCTGAGAATGCCGGATGGATAATGCGTCACGCGGACGAGCATCCGGCCAAGCGACGCATGCTCTGTACGGTCGCCAGCCTGTCGTAAACGCTTCACAGATTCGCCCTGCGTGGGAGAGAGAGGATTAGTTCAATGGCACGCATCACTGGAACGGTCAAATGGTTCAACGACGCCAAGGGATTTGGCTTCATTTCACGCGAGGGTGGCCCGGACGTCTTTGTCCATTTCAGCGCGATCAGTGGATCCGGTTTCAAATCTCTCGCTGAGGGCGATAAGGTCGAGTTCGAGGTAGTTCAGGGTCAGAAGGGACCTCAGGCCGCCGACGTCACCAAGGCGAGCTGACTGCCCTCGGTTGCATTCCAGGAAAGGCCCCGCCCAGCGGGGCTTTTTTTTGCACTGATTTAAGGATGTCGCCGCCGAGAACATGACATCAGTCGAATCCGGACGTACTATGGCTGAGATCGCGTCGGGCAAGAGCAAGGTCTGGTGAAGTCTGGAGAAGCAACCGCGAGCCGAAGAAGCACACAGTGAGATCGTCCGCCACGAAGAAAATTGGGCCAGCGTCACCCGCGTCAAAGCTTTCCCTCGAGTCGCCCGAGCCGATGTACGCCAGTATCGGCACCGAGATTCCTGATAAGGGTTGGACGTTCGAGCCCAAGTACGATGGAATCCGCGTTCTCGCCTATGCGACGCCAGCCGATGTAAAGCTCGTTACCCGGAACGGTAAGGACAAAGCGGCGCAATTCCCCGAAGTCGTCGCAGCACTGAAGAAGCTTGCATCGCAGACAGAACACCCACTCGTCCTCGACGGCGAGATCGTTGCACTGGTCGACGGAGAGCCGGCGAGGTTCCAGGAGCTGCAGGGCCGCATGCACGTCAAGGAACCGCAGATGATCCAGCGACTCTCGGTTGCCACGCCCGCTGCGCTGATTCTTTTCGACATCCTCATGGATGGCGATGATGGTCTTATCGGGGAGCCGTGGACGGAACGGCGCGCGCGGTTGCTGAAACGGGTTGGCAAGCGGACATCGACACACCTGCGCGTAACCGAATCCATCGAGGGCGATGGAAAGAAGATGCTCGAGAAAGCCCGTCGGCAGGGGTGGGAAGGTCTAATCGCCAAGCGCATGGATTCCCGCTACGAACCCGGCAAACGAACGCGATCATGGCTCAAGCTCAAGATCGAATTTCGGGAAGAGTTTGTGGTCGGCGGCTACACCGAGCCGCGAAACAGCCGTGAGCATATTGGCGCGTTGCTGCTCGGCTACTTCTACGGAGACCGCTTCATCTACGTCGGTCACACCGGTGGAGGCTTCACCCGCGAGGAGCTGAACGACATGTCGAGGCGCCTCAAGCCGCTGGAAAGAAAAACATCGCCATTTAAAGAGATCCCGAAAACCAATGAGAAGGCGCATTGGGTCAAGCCTGAAGTCGTGGTTGAAGTGAAGTTCAGCGAATGGACGGCCGACCGCCGCCTGAGGCAGCCCATTTTCGTTGGGCTCCGCGACGACAAGGACGCTAAGGATGTGGAAATCGAGGCTCCCAGCGTGCAGCGAAGGGAAATCCGAAGCGGCTCCATAGCGAAACGCCCGGCCCAGCTGAGGGTCAACGCGCGGGCAAAAAGCTCTGCAAAGACCTCGATCGCGAAAGACAGACGTCGCGCCGCGTCTGTCAGTCAGATCCAAAAAATGGATAAAAGCGCCATTATCGGGCAGCTCTCGGCCATTGAAGAGGCGGGCGGAGGCGGAATACTCGACCTCGGAGGCGGAAAAGTGCTGAACGTTTCCAACCTCGACAAGATCTTTTTCCCCAAGGAGAAGTACACGAAGGGAGATGTGATGCGGTACTACACTCGCACCGCTGACTTCATTCTCCCGACGATTCAGGATCGTCCACTCGTACTGAAGCGATTCCCCAACGGAATAGACGGAGAGAGCTTCTACCAGCACAAACCTTCAGAGACTACGCCGCCCGAAGTCCGGGTCGAGGTAATAGAAACCGAAGGCGAAGAGAAACAGCCTCGGATCATCGGCGGAGACCTGCTCACGCTGCTTTACACGATCCAGCTCGGCGCGATCTCGGTCGATCCCTGGCATTCGCGCGTTCAGTCGTTGGAGCATGCCGACTATACGATCATTGATCTGGATCCGGGAACGCGTGCGAATTTCACCCGCGTGGTTCAGGTCGCGCTCTGGACCCAGGAGGTGATTGATGGATTCGGGCTCCACGCTGCAATCAAGACGTCCGGGTCGACCGGGTTGCATATCTATCTACCGCTCCCGCCCAAAACGCCCAACAAGGCGGCGACTCTCGTCGCGCAGGTGATTGCGACGAAGGTGGCGGATGCGCATCCCAGGGAGGCAACGACAGAGCGGTTCGTCAAAGCGCGGGGAGCCGTAACGGTCTACGTCGACTACCTGCAGAACATCCAGGGGAAAACAGTCGCCGGTGCTTATTGCGTTCGGGCAAAGCCCGGAGCCCCGGTCTCGACCCCACTTAAGCGGGCAGAGCTGACCGATGACCTCGATCCGCGAGACTTCCATCTCGGCAATGCAGCCGAGCGCTTTGAAAAAGTGGGCAATATCTGGAACGAAGCGATGGGGAAAAAGAATTCGCTTCGCGCTCTCGTCTAGAGCGTTCTAGCGGTAGAGCTAATTAGCGGCCGCTGTTTCCGACTTTGCGGAGTGGCAGCTCCATCTGTCCCCCCTCAGCTTCTCCGTGTTTCGAAGCATCTCCGAAGATCGGATCGCTCGACTCGTCAACCATGTGAGTGAGCTTGTAATAGAAGTGGAGTGAGTGAATCGGAGCCATGAAGCTGCGGTTACCGGCGCGAGATATCGCGACGGCTTCCTCACGCACTCGACGGGGAAGATCGCGCGCCGCCGGAAGTGCAAGAAGACGCTGTATCTCTGTGCTGTCTCGTGCGAGCAGTGCCGCACACAAACTGTCGAGATAAGCGAGCATATATCTACCGGGCTCCCAGTTCAGGGTGTTTTAGCCTTAGGTACACATTGCAACTAATACACCGTTACCGCAAGAGGTTCCGGAGGCTAACCGGGGTAGATACCTAGCTGTTACGGGTCTCAGGGGTAGAGGAAATCGAACCTCACACCCCGGTGTGGCCTACGCTTTTTCTTCGGTAAATACCGGAAAAGTTGAGCCGGTCTACCCCTGCCCTCGCTACGCCATTCGTCCATAGGTTCGACGAGCCAGGCGGCCTGAAGGGCACGCCTGAAGCTCGCTTTGTGCAGGCGTTTACCGAGCAACAACTCATACATCTGTTGCAGCTCGCTGAGCGTAAACGTCGCCGGAAGAAGCCTGAAGGCGATCGGGGCCTGGTCGAGGCTGCTTTGGAGGGTCTTAGTCGCGCCGTCGACCATCGCGCGTTGCCTGGGAGCGAGCGGTGGCGGATTCGCAACCGGGAACCATGTGTGGCCAGCGCGGAGTGACGCCGTCTGATGGGGAATGAGCCCAACATAGGCGACGGACACATCCGCTTCGCTCGGGTGCCGCTTCCCGTCGCCGAATGCGCCGATCTGTTCCACCCAAGTGGGCAGCTCGCCGATCGCATCTTTGGCGGTTGTGGCCGCGGCCGCGTCGAGCGTTTCGCCGGTTTGAGGAATTCGCCATGGAAGCGACCATCGCTCCCGATCACTCGAGTTGCGCCCCAGCAGGATCGCCAGCTCGCTTCCCATCGCCGTCACCAGAACTGCATCAACAGTATAAAGGGCGGGTCTGGAAGGGCGTTCGCGCATCGTCTTGCGAATTAGTCACTTTGTGTGACTAAAGTCAAGGCCGCGCAAGATCTATTTTCGTTGGAATGACGTCGGCGCTCAGCGGCGATCGTCTGGAGGCGGGCAACTAGTGATATAACAATGCTTCAATCGAATCGTCAACAGGAAATTCGGAAAGTGTCTTTCTTTGTTGGCGCCTCAACGCTTTGCCTGGGAGCGGATCGGCTCAGGGGGCTCGCACCGCTCTCTCCTCGCCTCTGCCGCGGCTCACGTATGGCGGTATGCTGATCGGCAAGTGACCGGAGATCGCCGAAGTTCCAAGCAATGCTCGCGCTGCCGCGGTCTGCGAAACCGGAAATCCACCCCAGGCAACGAGATAGGCGCTTACCCACGGCAACTGCTGCAACATGTAAGGATTCCCAAACGCGACCACGATCGGTTTTCGCCCCCGCTGAACGAGGGTCTGAACGAAATCCGTGAACGCCTGCGGCGCGCTTGCTGTAAGCGCATCCCAGCTCTGCCCCACGTAGGAGCTGACGATCGTTACATCAGAGGAGTCGGCCGCCGCGATCAATCGCGGATAGTTGAGAGTAGCGTCCTCGGTCGCCACAAATTCGGTCCGCAGATTTGGCAGGCCTGTCCGCAGCTCCGCATTAAATGCGTTCCCAGCCGGAAGATCCGCTCGCCGCGCAACGGTGATGGAAAGCACTCGCGCGCTGGGCACGGTGAGGGGAACCTGCCCGAGCGAGTCTTTGACGAGCGTGATCGACTTCTCGGCAACCCGCCGAGCGATCTGGACGTTGGAGCTGTCCCCGACAAGAAAGCGCAACGCGCTTAGGTCTACCAGCTTGCTCTGCGCGAGTCCCAGTTTGCGCTTTGTCTCGAGTACCCTGCGCACGGACGAATCGAGACGCGCTTCCGTGTACCGCCCTTCCTTCACGCCCGCGACAACCGCATCGATCGTCTGCGTCACATCGAGCGGTTGAATGAGAACATCGATCCCCGCCGCGACCGCCCGCTTCACTGCCTCTGTCGCGCCGAACTGATCCAGAACTCCGCGCATGTCCATCGCGTCAGAGATGATAATCCCGCGAAATCCCATCTCGCCACGAAGGAGACCAGTCAAAACCTTGGACGAGAGCGTCCCAGGCACACCGGAGGAATCGAGCGCGGGCATCGCTCCATGAAACGACATGATCGCGCCCACGCCACCATTGACCGCCGCCCGGAACGGCACGAGCTCCACCGTATCGAGCCGGCTTCTGCTCGCCGTCACCACTGGCAGCGCCAGGTGTGAGTTGACGCCAGTGTCGCCGTGACCGGGGAAGTGCTTCCCTGTCGCAATCATGCCGTGATCCTGCAGGCCATGAATGAAAGCGACACCCATCCGCGCCGCGAGCTGAGGGTCCTCGCCATAGGAGCGCGTATTGATGACGGGATTGTCGGGATTGTTGTTGACGTCGAGCACCGGCGCATACGCGATGTGAATTCCGAGCGCACGCCCTTCGAGTGCGGTTAGACGTCCCTGTTCATAAGCGAGCGTGGTGTCTCGCGTTGCGCCAATTGCCATCTCCGGCGGGAATACGATCGCCCCTCCCAGGTCGATGGCGTTGGGAACGAAGTATCCGCCGCGCGCGCGAAATCCGGCGCCGGCCTCGAGATCCGCCCCGAACAGAAGGGGAATGTTGCTCATCGATTGCAACGCGTTCAGCTTCGCCGCGACTTCGATGGGGGATCCGACGGAGATTGTGAAGCCTC
This sequence comes from Gemmatimonadales bacterium UBA4720, assembly GCA_002404335.1. Taxonomy (GTDB): domain Bacteria; phylum Gemmatimonadota; class Gemmatimonadetes; order Gemmatimonadales; family Gemmatimonadaceae; genus UBA4720. Next base: position 48,829 of record DHJM01000069.1, on the reverse strand, counting down.
CGACTTTGTCCTGCTGGATGTATTGCGACAGTCGCCGCCATTGTGGCGAGTCGCCGGATACGTAATCGCCGAACAGGCTCGGCCACACGATTTGTGCGGCTTTCTCGCGCAAGGTCATCGAGGAAAGAACCGAGTCGGTCCAGCGCGCCGAAGTTGCCTGCGTTTTTCCGGAGCCACCTGCGTTGGGGCCCATCGTTGTGCAGCCCGCCGCCAGGCCAACGAGCGCTAAGACAGGCAATACCATCGACTTGTGCGTCATCAATGGCTTATCGTGCCCTTCTTGCTGGTATCGATCTCGGCCGAGTCGCCGGTCTTGAAGAAGAACGCGGTCATGTTCTTCGTGAGGAACGCCCGTGCCTGCGGATCCATCACGTTGAGCCCATAGTGATTGATCAGCATCGTCTGCTGTTTGAGCCAGTCCGCCCAGCACGGCGTGCAGATTCCCTCGACGACGCGGGCCCCGATCGGACCGGGAAAGGGCGGCTTCACGAATCCCGCGCGCGTCTCTCCGCAACGCACGCAGGTTACTGTCTCAGGCACGCTCGAAGCTACCTGCGTGAGTACGAGATTTCAGCCAGGCCGAAAATCGAGAGAAGCCGGAGGTAGACCCAGCCGATGTCGAGCTCATACCACTTCGTCTTGAACTTGGGAGAGTGGGGATCGGCGTGGTGATTGTTGTGCAGCTCCTCGCCGCCGAGCCAGATCGCGATGGGTGAGATGTTCCGGCTCTCGTCTTTGACGTTGAAGTTCCGATAGCCGACCGCGTGGCCGACGCCGTTGATGATTCCGGCAGCCCAGAACGGGATCCAGATCATCTGTACGCCCCAGACGAGCGGTCCGACGAAGAATCCGAACAGATAAACGTCAACCACGAGCATTACGAGGATGCCAACCCAGTTCAGCGGCGACAGGAGATGGCGCTCGAGCCAATCATTTGGCGTCCCTTTTCCATACTTGTCGAGCACGCCTGGCTGGCGAACAGCCCTTCTATAGTAGAAGGCGCCCTTGAGAATGATGTTCTTGAGTCCTTCCATCAACGGGCTATGTGGATCGCCCTCGCGGTCGGCAAACGCGTGATGCTTACGATGACAGGCAACCCATTCCTTGGTCACGATCGCCGTGGAAAGCCACAGCCAGATTCTCATCGGCAGTGCGGCGAGATAGTGCAGCTTGACGCCGCGGTGGGTCTGAGCGCGGTGAAGGAACAGGGTGACGGATACATTGGTGAGATGTCCCGCTACAATCACGAACAGAATCGGCTTCCACCACGCCGTAGCCCAACTTCCAAAATCCGGCATTACTTACTCCGTTTATCTAAGGCTTACACCTGCAATCTACCCGGACAGCACCCACAATCCAAACGACCACAGCGCTATCTCGTAACGGGCCCGGGCGGGTTCGCGTTTGGTGGTTTGCCCCACGTATCGTTTGAGGGATTCCAGTCGGGAACCGACGGATCGGGCCAGAGCCGCACCCCGACGACATTTCCACGCACCGAGATCACCGCATCGAAGCGATTGCTCCGTGCCCAGATATTCACAGGCAGTGAGAAGTCCTGCGTCGTTCCGTCGGCATAGGCGACGCGCAGTCGCACCGGAAATGGAACTGATGTGAACCGGTGCAGCGCTATCGTTGCGAATGTCTGTCCCTCCGAAGTTCGCGTCGACACGCCGTCGATGCCGATGTCGAGGACATCCGTCGTATAGAAGAAGCTGCGCCAGAACCAGGAGAGATCCTCTCCCGCCGAATTCTCTATGCTGCGAAAGAAGTCTCCAGGCGTGGGATGCTTGAACGCCCAGGCCCGGATATACTCGCGGAATGACGTATCGAACATTTCGGGCCCGATCACGTGATTGCGCAGGGTCAACATGACCACAGCCGGTTTGCGATAACCGATCGCTCCGAGTGCTGAAGGGTCGATGTTGTCGGGTGCGGTCATCAGTGGAGATTGAGTTCTCTTCGTTACGGCGTCGGCCCAGTTTCGCAGGTAGCCGGGGTACGCGCTCTGCCCTGGATAGCGCGCCTCGGCGGCGAATGCGTTGAGATACGTGTTGAATCCTTCGTCCATCCAGGCGTAGCGGCGTTCGTTTGACCCGACAATCATTGGAAACCATTCGTGCCCGTGCTCGTGATTGATGGTCCCGAAGATCGATGTCGGATCATCGTTGCCATAATGCACCATTACGAACATCGGGTATTCCATTCCACCGACCGGTCCGGCGACGCTCGTCGCCTGTGGATAGGGGAACGGGAAAAAGAGCTGCGAGTACTGTCTGATCGTCCACTGCGTCTGCTCTGCGCCCTGTTCCCAGGCCTTTCCGGCTTTCGGGAATTCGTAGTAGGCTTGCGCCAGAATTCCGTTCCAGCTCGTTGCATCCCA
>DHJM01000069.1:46040-46288 GCA_002404335.1 Gemmatimonadales bacterium UBA4720 | reverse complement strand
TCGGAGGTTAGAACATCTTCGGGATTCTGGAGCACCCCGCTGCCGGCGACCACGTATCCGGCCGGCACTGTGACCGAGTAATCGAAGTCGCCGTACTCGAGATAGAACTCCCCCTGCCCCAGGTACGGATCTGTGTTCCAACCCCGGACATCGTCATACACGGCCATCCGCGGATACCACTGCGCAATTTCGTAGAGGGTGCTGTCCCGTCCCATTCGATCCGATCCGTGTTCCGGGACTCTGAACGA
>DHJM01000069.1:22858-45837 GCA_002404335.1 Gemmatimonadales bacterium UBA4720 | reverse complement strand
CCACCTTCGAACCCTCTCACCCCCCAACGCGAATCGGCAGGGAAGAGCGCCGAGCCTTTGCTGCCGGTGCGATAGAGATTCTGATCCACCTGGATCCAGACATAGCGGAGCGTGTCGGGAGAGTTGTTGGTGTACCGGATCTCCACTGACCCGGTGAGCTCGGTGGTCCCGGTGTCGAGAGTGGCGACGATCGTGTAATCCGCGCGCTGCTGCCAGTAATCAGGGCCCGGAGCGCCGCTCGCCGAGCGATACCGGTTCGGCCCGGGCCAGTCGATCCGGTTTGTCGTCGCGAATGGATCATCGCGCTGCGTGTCGAACACCGGGCGCGAGCGAAGTGCAGCCGCTGATGTGTCGCCCGCCAGGGTATCCATTTGTACTGGGGCGAGCTGCACTGGACGCTGCTGCGCGCACGCAGTCAGCGCCATGAACACCAAAGCGTATGATTTCACTTTCGAGCGCCGTTGTTGGGGAAAGTCTCGCAGGCTGTACCCTCGTGTCAAGCAACGTAAGGGCCAATGCGCCCCGCGTGTACCTTGCAATACTCGGGTGCTGCCGATAGCCTCTCCGCAATGGCTCGTCCGAAAGTCTTGGAATCCCTCTTGGAGGGACACGCAACAGCGGAAGGTACGCGGCGCTTTCAACAGCGATTCGCCAGGACTCAGCCGGATCATTTCTATCGGTCTATTTCGGACGGCACCATCGTGTCATCGCTCGGCCTGGGTACCTACCTCGGCGACTGCGACGACTCCGAGGACGCGCGGTACACGGCAACCACCAGGGCCGCGCTGGAGAAGGGCTTGAACCTGCTGGACACGGCGATCAACTACAGGTGTCAGCGCTCTGAGCGCGCGCTTGGGCAAGCTGTCCGCACCAGTGTCGCGACGGGTGCTGTCAGGCGGGAAGAAGTTGTCGTCTGCACCAAAGGGGGGTACATCCCGCTCGACCGAACTCCTCCCGCCACCAAGGAGGGATATCGGGGCTTCCTGGACAGCGAATACTACGGGCCCGGCGTGATGCAGCCCGCCGACGTCGTCTCCGGCGGCCACTGTCTGGCGCCACGCTATCTGGACGATCAGGTCGAGCGCAGCAGAAAGAATCTCGGGCTCGCCGTCATTGACATCTACTATCTCCACAATCCCGAGCAACAGCTGGATGTGCTTCCTCGCGAGAGGTTTCTGACTGTCATGCGGGATGCGTTTTCGACGCTGGAGAAACACGTCAGCCGAGGAGTCATCGGAAGCTTCGGATGCGCGACCTGGAATGGACTCAGGGTCCCACCGGAATCGCGAAACCATTTGAGTCTCGAAAAGTTGGTGGCAATCGCGCGGGAAGTCGCCGGTGAGGACCATCACTTCAGAGTCGTCCAGCTTCCCATCAACCTGGCGATGACTGAAGCGGTAAGGGCACCCACTCAATGCGTGGGAGACGGTCGCGTTCCTTTGCTCGAGGCTGCCAGCCGGCTCGGCATCTCGGTGGTGGGGAGTGCGACGCTGATGCAATCCCAGCTCTCGCGAGCGCTCCCGGAACAGGTGCACTCAGCCTTCCCCGGATTCAGGACCGACGCCAGGCGCGCGATAGCTTTTTCGCAGTCGCTCCCGGTTGCGGCGGCGCTGGTTGGAATGAAATCGCTCTCGCACCTCGAGGAAAACCTCGCGCCGCCCAGTATCATCTAGCGATTGCGACGCGATCGGAATGACTCAACAGCCAACGGGAATACCAGTTCATCATCGGCCGGAAGGGGGGTTCAGAAACCCGTGGCCATCCGCCCAGCTGCACGGATTCATGGATTTCTTGAAGTGGACATTGGTCGAGCGTCGGCGAAACCCACGTCGCCCTGATCCCGACCCCGCCATATTCGCGCGAGTTGCCCCGGAGTTTGTGGTGCCACGTGCCGCGCCGGACCAGCTGACGATGACGTGGGTCGGACACACGACCTTTCTGATCCAGATCGCGGGGCTCAACATCCTCATCGACCCCATCTGGAGCGAGCGAGCTTCCCCGGTTCAGATCCTCGGGCCTCGGCGCTGGGTCCCGGCAGCCGTGGAGTTCGACCGGTTGCCCCCGATCGACGCCGTGGTGCTCTCGCACGACCATTACGATCACCTCGATGCCGCGACCATCTCACGCATCGCCCGGCGTTATCCAGCGGCAGTGTGGTACGCGCCCCTCGGAGTAGGCGAGATACTCCGCCAACGCGGGGCACGCGAGGTTACGGAACGAGATTGGTGGCAGGAGAGTGCGATCGGAGCGCTGCGCCTTACTTGCGTTCCAGCTCAGCACTTCTCCGGCAGAACTCTCGGCAAGCGCAACAAAACCCTCTGGTGCGGGTGGACGTTCCGTTCCCCGTACCAGGCCCTGTTTTTCGCTGGCGACACGGCCCTGCATCCCGAGTTCGAGGCCATCACCAAGCACTGTGGACCGTTCGATGCGGCGATCCTACCGATTGGAGCCTACGAGCCTCGATGGTTTATGGGCCCGGTCCACATGAATCCCGAAGACTGCATGAAAGCGGTCGCCCAGCTTTCAGTGGGACAGAGCGGCAAACGCCTCATAATGGCCGCCGCGCATTGGGGAACGTTCAAGCTCACCGACGAGCCGATGGACGAGCCACCGGCCAAGATGCTTGAGCAATGGCGGGCATCCGGTCTCGAAAGCAAAGATCTCTGGATCATGCGACACGGTGAGACGCGCACAATCGGATAGTCACCACGCGTCGCCGAGATTTGTGCTTGCACATGATGAGGAATGTGACAGCTTTGTTGTGCGCGAATCTTGCTATCGGTTCTACGAACCTTCCTACGCGGAGCATTCCAATGGCTGCAGCCAAGAAGTCCAGTCGTTCAAAGAGCGGTAGAAAGAGGTCGCGGTCGGGATCCTCTGGACGTAAGCGTGGAGGTGCAAAGAAGCGCGCCACCAAACGGCGCTCTGCCAGCGCGCGCAAATCGCCGCGCCGTGGCGCTCGGAAATCCTCGGCCAAGCGCAAAAGCAGCGGGCGCAAAGCCGCGAAGCGGAAAGGAAAAGCGCGCAAGAGCAGCGGCCGCAGCCGTCGTAGATCGCAGTCTCCGGTGGCTCGCGTGAAGCGCGTTGCCAGCGGGGTCGTTCACCAGGCTGCAGACTTGGGCGAGCGCGCTGTCGACACCGTTACTGAGTTCGTTCAGGACCGCTTCTAGCTCCAGGGTCGTTCGACAGCCGTTCTGCTACTCGGCGGCGGCTGTCGCGCGACGGCTGTCGTGTCCCCGCAGCCACTTCTCGACTTCGCTGAACACGCGCTCGCGGCCGTAGTCGACGGTGATGATATGTCCCGCGCCTTCGGTCCAGACGAGTTTTTTTTCTTTCGCCCCGAGTTCCTCGAGGGCAAATTGCGCGACTTCGGGAGCGACGCGCGGATCTTCCCGCGACTGCACTATCAGAGTCGGAGCGGTCACTCCGGGAAGAGCCTTCCTGGCGCGAGCCATCACCTTCGAGAGCTCGAACAGCGCGCGCCCAGTCACGGCGCTGTACGCAAGGCTTTTTTCACGCTCGATAGGATCATGAATCGAGCGGGGATTCCTGCCGTTTAGTTCTCCAGCCAGTCTTCCCCAGAGCCAGTGCGTTGCCGCCGCGAGGCTGAGCAGCCGCGGCATGCCCAGATAAGGCGCGATCAGAACCAGAGCTGAAATGTCCCGGATCTCCGCCGCAAGCAGCACAGCGAGCGCCCCGCCCATCGAAAGTCCGACGACACTGACACCGTTGTTCCGGTTACGCACCTCGAGGAGCGAGCTCCTTGCGGCATCGATCCATTCGTCGGCGCGGGATCGAGTGAAGGCGTCCATGGTGCGTCCGTGTCCTGGCAGCAGCGGGACGAATACGCCGTACCCGGCCTTGTGTAACCTCCGGGCAAGCAGGGAGAGCGTCTGCGGAGTGTCTCCAAAACCATGCAGGAGGAGAACTCCGTGTGAGCCCTCCTCCTGCAGGTCAATCGTCTCAGCCCCTTTCCGTACTGCGGCTACGTCAGCGTCTCGCCGATCGACCATTCATCTTCATTATTGGGACATCTCTCTCGTAATGGGAACCGTGGAATCGCCGTTCCCGTTCTCGCCGAATGAGGACATCAGTGAACCGGGCTCTATCAGGAAAGTCATGCCCTTTCTCTCTGCGATTCCAGCCGACACCAGGCGGCTCAACGCCAGTGCTATCGACTCTCTCGTGGCACCGACCATTTCGCAGAGCAGTCGATGATGCGTGTTCTCCAATTTGAGGCGGCCATCTGATGTCGTGAAGCTGCGGTCGGTGCTGAGATGCGACAGCGTGGATATCAGACGCTGATCGACGTTCAATGCTGCAAGCTCGTGCAGCTTCTCGAGCAGATACGCTCGCTCCGACATTATTTGGGACAGTAAGGGAATCGTCTGGGCGGGACGCTCTCTCACGAAGGCACGGAATTGAGCTCCGCTCAAGAACATGGTCTGTGTTTCTTCCGATGCGTTCGCGTCCGTGACGTAGTGACTGTTCGGAGACAGCCCTTCGCTTCCAAATGTCTGTCCCGCGGTGGCGATGACAGGAACGAATCCACGTCCAACCTTTATCTTGTTTCGCAGAACGACGTGGCCATCGAGAACGATGAAGACGCCGTCTGCCGGAACGCCGCGCTGATAGAGTTGAAACCCGGGGGGCCAGTTTGCCTTCGCGCCGTATTCGCCAATGGGCGCTACTTCTTCGGAAGTGAGACGTGAGCGTCGCACTCCTACATGCCCGTTTCTCGCCTGGCTGTCTTTCATTCGTTTCTCGTCGAGCGGTCGTCTAACGCAATGTCCGGGCCCGGACAAGACAGTGACGACTTCGCGTTTCAGGTTTTCCGTAGCAATTCCGTCGCCACCTGCAATGCGCGCGTCGCTGCATCAAAACGTTGGGCAAGATCCGTCAACTCCTGCCCGACAGCAGTTTGGTCACCGAGCCGGATCGCTTCATTCACCGACGGCAGGACCATCGTGGAATACCCGTTGTTCTCGTCGGCGGCGTAAATGAGATTTCTGAACCAGAGTCGAGTCACAAGGCCCTGTGGTCTTGTAAGCCGGCGTTCAACTTCGAGCAGACTCGCATTGACCTGCTTCCCGACTCCCGGAGCCAGCTGAGCCGTAAGAGCTCGGTCACGCGCGGCATTGAATGCCACCGCCGCATCCTCCATTCTCCCGATCGCGGTGGACAGGCCGGCGGCGGAGACTTTCCAGCGCTTGTCGGCGATTGCCTGGTCAACCTGCGACCCGAACCGTCGCATCGTCCGCGCGAATTCCACGTAGTCGTACGGCAGGATCTCGGCGTTCGCAATGCGCAGCAGCGTCGCGGCTCCGATACGGGCGGTGGTCGCGTGAACCTCGAAGTTCGGGTCGCCGAACTTCGACATCCAATGATACGAATCGTACGCCGAGTGATAGACGCCCGTTGGTCCGCCAAAACTCCAATCAGCGATCGGAATGCCCAGATGATTGTAGAATCCGGCGAAGTCAGAGCCACCACCCGGATCGCCCATTTGCGGCTCGAGTGAATCCGCCGCGAGGTTGGCGTGTTTCCTCCACACCTCATACACGCTACCCTGGTGGCTCGGATCGGGTACCTCCTTCGCGACATCCCGCAGCAGCGCGCGGAGTGATGGCGATCCCCCGCTGCTGAAGTTCGGGCCTTGCGCCACGTCATCCTGATTGAGATATGCGACGGCGCTCTTGCTCAATCGCAGTGAATCGTCTTCCACGTACTCCGTCGATCCGATCAATCCCCACTCTTCCGCATCCCAGGTCGCGAACACTATTGTCCGCTTCGGTCGCTTTCCCGCCTTCACCTGCTCCGCGATCGCGCGCGCCGCTTCCAGCACGCTCACGGTGCCGCTCACATTGTCCGCCGCGCCTGGTCCCCACGCGTCGCGATGCCCGCCGATCATCACAATTTCATCCGGGAATTCGCTTCCACGGACGATCCCGAACGTGTCCCAGATTTCCTTGTAAGGATTCGTCGTGGCGTCTGTCGTCACCGCCATCCGCGCTTGCACCGGGCCCGGCCCGACGTGATATCGGAAAGCCAGGCCTCCCTGCCACGGTTGCGGAATTGATTTGCCCGTTAGCCCTCGAAGAAGCTCGGCCGCGTTTCCGTAAGAGATGGGCAGCACTGGAATGTGAGGCACGTCCATCTGCGACAGAGGGATCCGCTTCGCGTTGGCCGTGCTGGGATATCCCGGCGTGCTCGGATCGCCATTCGGGTTCATGACGCTTCCGCGCTGGATTCCTTGCGACGGTCTCATCGGACCGGCCGGGTATACATCTCCGCGCACGTAGCCATCGTCGGCAGGATCGCTGTAGATCATCAGTCCGACCGCTCCATGCCTCTCGGCCTCACGAGCCTTGATGCCGCGATACGATCTGCCATAGCGGGCGATCACAATTTTTCCCTTCACCGAGACGCCCATCGAGTCGAGCTGCGCGTAGTCCTCGATCAGCCCATAGTTCACGTACACGACTTCACCGCGCACGTCTCCGGCTGCCCCATACCCGTTGAAAGCCATCACCTGCGGAAATGCAACCGATGTCGTGTCTTCGGGAATTGGGCCTTCCCGCAGATCGAGCTCGAGCGGATCGGGCGCGATGCGCCATATTCGCGTGCTTACCGGATGCGGCATCCACACGCTGTAGGAGCGCACTTCCGTTTCCAGGCCCCAGGATTTCATCTGACTCACCACGTAATCGCGGGTTCGCGCCTGCGCCGGTGTTCCAGCCATGTGAGGCTGGAGCGAAAGAAATTTCGAGTGCACGGACGCGCTCGACGGAGATGGGCGACTGATGACATCGGCTTCGGCGGCGCGTTCTGCCGCCGCCGATCGGGGCGAGTACCCTGGAGTCGTCTGCGCACGGAGCGGAAGTGCGAGCACGAGCGTTATGGAGAGCGCGAGATGTCTGTTCATTCTCTTGCAAATTCCTGCGTTCTGGGCTGAGTGCCGTGAAGGAGCGGTGCTATTCGTCCAGCTGTTCGAGCGCGGTGGAGATGGCGTTACGAAGTCTTCCTTCGCCCTCCATTCCCGGAGCGACGCCGCCGGCGAGCGAATTGAATTTGATCAACATCTCTGCTTCCACGAATTTCTCGGGGTGCTGCACTCCGAGCGATTCCAGGGAGCGAACCGCCAGGCGGCGAAGGAGTAACAGAGTCGAGCTATCCAGCTCCGCCAACGGTCGCGGATCGGAGGGCGTGGCAACCAATGCGTGGTCCCGCTTGCGCCTCGGAGCATCGAGAAGAAACGAGATCGATCCCAGCTTTACGACGAAGGACCCCGGTGTGTGCTCCCGCCATTCCGTTACGACACCTCGTCTTCGCAATGCCGGCAAAAGCGCGACGATCGCCCCCCTTACAGCGGAGACTCCGCCGGGACTCTGATTGCCGCGTCCGGTTATCAACAGGACTTCGCTCGTCCCGCTGACTTGTCGCTCGCGCAACCATGCTTCGGCACGATGGCGCGCGTCGGCGGCGGTCGGCAGCGATTCCCGAAGATTCAGAATGTTCTTCGTCCCAAACTCGGCCTCGTCGAAAGCCTTCCAGACGGAATGGAGGGAGACCCTACCGGATCGCATTCTGAAGTATATGCCCGTCCAGCTTTTCCTGCGGTGTTACGCGCACGATCGCCGCCAGAGTCGGGGCCATGTCTACCACCCTCGCATATTCCGGGTAGCTTCCAGGCTTGATGCCATTCCCATAGAAAATGATCGGGACGTGCGCGTCGGAGTCGTTGGGGCTTCCGTGCTGCGCCTGATAGCCGCCCAGCCAGTAATTGTAAGGCGCGAGCGTCACCACCAGAGCTGCTTTACCATCGTCCGCAAACATGTGCAGCCATCTGCGGGCGATTCTGTCGTTCACCGTGTCGGCCCGCGCCAGCTCGGAGATCCTGTCCGCGCGCGCAACTCCCGACACATGAAGAAACTCGGCGTGCAGCATGCGCACGAGTGAGTCCGGATTGATCTTCGCCTTCGCTAGTGCCGGCCTGTCGAGCTCCAACACTCCGGGATCGAACGAAAAACCATTTCCTTTGTAGACGCCAAAGACGTAGTTGAGTCCGCTGCCCGGCACCCGGGCTTCAGAAAGCGAGTTGCTGAGTCGTTGCAGAACCGGCCGCACGTTGACGCGGATCGCTCCGGTGTTCGGATCGTGCGCATGAACTTCCGGAAATGGCGTAAGGCCGTGATCCGCCGTGAGAGCGATGACGACTTCGTTCGAATTTCGAATGCGGAAGAGTGAATCCAGGAACGTGCCCAGGGACCGATCGAGACGAAGTATCTGATCGTGCAGCTCCCTGGAATCGGGACCATAGCGGTGACCGACCGCATCGGTCGTCGATAACGAGATCGCCAGAACGTCGGTCTGCGGGCCCGTGCCGAGCTTGAGCGCGTTGACGCCAGCGAGTGCGAAATCGAGCGTTACCTCGTCCATCCATGGAAACTCGGCGAGCACGCGCGCGGCTGTGTCGGGCGAAGATGACTCAACATGCGGAAACAGGAATCCGATCCCGCCAGACTCAGTCGGAACACTGTCTGGTTCGGGATAAGCGCTTTCCGGTGACAACGGCTGCCACGCGCGCCCGGCAAAACTTGCGGGAAGCCTCCGCGCATTGAAAGCCTTCACCCAGTCAGGAAGAGCAGAGCCGTAATACGTGCTCGTCGTGAAGGTTCCGTTGATAGCGTACCAGAAGACTGGCTGTTTCGATCTTCCGATCGGAAGAATCGCGGCGCGGTCCTTCCTGGATACCGAGAGCACATGAGTGCGCGGATCTTTCGCGATCAGCCAATCCGTGAGCGTAGTTCCCCGGAAGCGAAAGGGCGATGCTCCCAAACCCGGGGCATCAATGAGCGTCACCGCGGTGTCATTCACACCGGCTGAATTTGCGGAGATGCCGGTGTGAACCGGAAAACGACCTGACATCGTCGCGGAGTGGCCGGGTGCCGTCTCTGTTATCGCATGATCCTGAAATGCGTTCGTGAAGACGGCGCCATCTCTATAGAGTTTGCCAAGCCCGCCCGTCAGCTGCGGCTCGAAACGCGACAAATAATCTGGCCGCATCGCGTCAATCGTGATGAACAGCACGAGCTTGGCCCTTGTGGTGTCAGGGGCCTGAGATCGCGCGGGTGCGCCGACCAGAACGACGAGCACGATTGACAACAGAATGAATTTTGGCCGACGAGTCATTGATGCCATCTTGAGTAGTCTGTGTTTTCTTACGGCAGGAGGGTCGGTCTTCTTACTTGAGGGTCAGCATTTTTACTGGGGACGCTCTGTCTTTCTTACTTGCACTGCGCGGGCGCGCCCGCCGGAAGTCCGAACGCCGTCGTGACAGCTATTTTCCAGCCCTCGGGTGTCTTCACGAAGATCCGCTCGGAGACGCCGTTCGAGGTCGTGTCCTTCTGCGTCACGGTGTAACAGTAAGTCCCATAGACGACTCCCTTGGCAATTGGCAGCACGCGCAGATTCCGGGCGACGAGAGTGTCGGGCCAGGTCGAATCGCGGCGCGCGCTCCAGCCCTCGTACCCGAGCTCCAACCCTGCTGGTCCGTTGCGTCCCAGCGCGCTCGTGTGAAGATAGGTAGCGAGATACCGCGCGCGGTCACGTTTGTGTATCGCGTCTATGTTCTCTTCGAATACGCGCCGCGCCTCGACCGTGTCGGAGGTACTCGACACCGATGGTGACGGATCGTTATTGGCCGGTGCGGGCGCGCACCCTAGTGCTACGAACAAGGCGACGAGCCGGCCAGACGAGAATCTCGTAGCTGCCATGCATCTCTGCGGAAAATGTCCCGGCAATCTTAACCCGACACGCCGCTATTGGCGACTCCCGTTTCCGCTATTAGCCGATGATTCTCTCGAGGATCTGCACGCCGCGCATTAGATCGTCCCGATCCATCACGAGCGGCGGGAGGATGCGGAGTGTGTGCTCTCCGGCTGTTAGGGCGAGCAGACCCTCGTCCCACCCGCGCTTCACGATCTCGTTCGCCGATTCGACCACATCGAGACCCCAGATGTAGCCGGTTCCACGGATTGCCCGCACCTTTCCGGAGCGCCGAGCGACCGCATCGAGCTGCCCCCCGAGCCATGCGCCGTTGTCACGAACGGCTTTCAGCAGAGATGGATCCGAGAGACGGTCGACGACGTACCCGGCAACCGCGGCTACGAGAGGTCCGCCACCAAAGGTGGTTCCGTGATCTCCCGGCTGGATTGTCGCTCCGATTTCCCCTGATATGAGAACGGCGCCCATCGGCAACCCGCCTGCCAAAGGCTTGGCAATCGTCAGCATATCAGGAACGACTCCGACGTTTTCGTACGCGAAAAAATATCCGGTGCGCCCGAGTCCGCATTGAATCTCGTCGAAAATCAGAGCTATCTCGCGTTCCGCTGTCATTGCCCTCAGGCGGCGAAGAAAATCGGAATCGAGTACGCGCACTCCGCCCTCACCCTGGATCGGCTCAACGATTACCGCGGCGACGGTTTCTCCATCGAGCGCGGTATCGAGATCACGGAGGTCGCGTTCGCAGATGGAGACTCCGCCGGCTAGCGGGCGGAATGGCGCACGATATGAGGGACGGTCGGTCGCGGCGAGAGACGCGAAGAGCCTGCCGTGAAAGCTTCCACGCAGCGCGATGATCTCGACCTTTGCATCGGTGCCGGTCTTCCGGGCCCACCGCCTCGCAAACTTGAACGCGCCCTCGTTTGCCTCCGCCCCCGAGTTGCAGAAAAACACCTGCGACGCGAATGAGCGCTCGATCAGCTTGGCGGCCAGCTGCTCGCCTGCCGCGGTCTGGTAGAGGTTCGATGTGTGGATCAAGCCAGTGCTCAGCGCCTCGCTGATCACCTGCGCAATCCCGGCATCTCCGTAGCCGAGCGCGTTCACTGCTATCCCGCTGGCAAAATCGAGATATCGCTTGCCCTCGGAGTCGATGAGCTCCACGCCTTCTCCCTTCACGAGCTGCATCGGCGCGCGCTTGTAGGTCGGAAGGAGGGCGGATGCTTCCGACGAAGGAATGGTCACGACTTCCTCTTCAAGTGGGAGAGTGGCGGTGGTCATAGGACAACGCTCTGAGATTGAGTGATGAAAGTGCCGCGCTCACGATCGCTGAGACCGGCCAGATCGCAAATTCTCACACGGGCAACTCCGGCGCTGAGTGCGGCCTCGGCCGACTCGAGCTTGGCCGCCATTCCGCCGACTGCGATGCCGTTCGCGGCCAGCTCGCGGGCAGTTTCGGTGCTCAGACTCGAAACGACTTCGCCCTCGCCGTCGCGAACGCCTGCTACATCGGCGATCAGGATCAGCTCGTCGGCCTCGAGCGCGGCGGCAATCGCGGCGGCGGCATCGTCGCCATTTATGTTAAGCGGACCACCATTCTGGCTGCCCGTGTCGTACCCAACCGGCGAGATCACTGGCAAATAACCCGCGTTCAGTAGAGTGCGCAGCAGATCCGCCTTTACAGCGACCGGTTGCCCCGCGAATCCGAGAGATGCCGCGTCGATCAGCTCCGCGCCGATCAGACCACCATCTTCTCCCGATATGCCTACCGCGGGCAGACCCGCAGTAACCATCGCATTCACGAGTCGCTTGTTGACGACGCCTGACAGCACCATCCGCAGAAGGTCGAGATCTTCCTCTGATGTGACACGCCGTCCGCCAATGAATGCTGGCTCCCTTCCCAGAGCTCTCTGCATTGCTGACACCTCGTCACCGCCGCCATGCACCACGCAAAGCTCCCCCGGACGGGAATTCCAGGCCTCGCGAAGTGTGTTAATCAGACGCGGATCGGTCTGAGCCCGTCCTCCGATTTTCACGACACGCGTCATGCCGGCAACCCCGCCTGCTCGCTCAGGCCCAGGAGAACATTGGCGTTTTGCAGCGCCTGACCCGCAGCACCTTTTACCAGGTTATCGATCGCCGAGATGATGATGAGCGTTGGTTGGCGCACGTTGGCTGCCTTGGCAATACTCACGCGTACGACGTTTCGGCGCACGACGTCGCGCAGCGACGGCGGTTGGTCTGCGATCTCGATGAACGGTTCCCCGCGATAGCAATCGCGCCAGAGCGCGGATGGATCTTCCGCGTACTCGTTCACCGGGACGGTGATCGTCGCCAGAATTCCGCGAGCGACCGGGAGCAGGTGAGGCGTGAACAGTATGTCGTTGTCCCTGCCACCGAGCTCTTTCGCAACTGCCTGCATTTCGGCGATGTGCCGGTGCTCGTTCCCCACGGCGTAAGCGCGGAAATCCTCCGCGACTTCGGCGAACAACAGATCGGGACGAGCGGAATAGCCGGCGCCGGTAACGCCACTCGCAGCCGAGACGTTTATGGTAGCCCCCGGTACCACCCAGCCTTCCTTGAGCAGCGGCGCGATCGCGAGCAGAATGGCAGTCGGGTAGCAACCTGGATTCGCCACGATCTCAGCCCCTGGAATCTTTGCGCGCATCAGTTCGGTAAGACCATACGGCGCTTCAGTTTGATTGATTCCGACGCCGGCCCCCGGTCTGAAGTCGGATGACAGATCTACCACCCGCGCTCCGGTCGCGCGCGCGTTTCCGACCCACCGGGCCGATGCCCCGTGCGGAAGCGCCGTGAAGACAACCTCCGCGCTGTTCAGAGGCGCGTCCTCTGTCGCGACATAAGTCACCTCCGTCGCGCCAATGCGCGCGCGCTGCCCCCGCTGTTCGTTGGCAGAAGCGAAGGCGAGCTCGAGCCCGGGGTGCCGTGCGATCAACCCGCACAGCTCCCGACCCGCGTATCCGCTCGCGCCTAGGACTCCCACCGGAACTTTATGCATAATGAATGCATAACATTACACTCCCTGCTCGTCAATGATCCTGGCCGTCCGCTCGCGCAATGCTTTCCGCGGTGCTAAACTCACCCTGTGGCCAATAAGCGCGAACGACACGACACGATCCTCGAGATCGTAGGCGCTCGAGTGGTGAGCAGCCAGGAAGATCTCCGGAAGATGCTGCTCCAGCGCGGGTGGGACGTGACGCAGGCGACGCTCTCCCGCGACCTCCGGGAATTGCGGCTCGCCCGGGTTCCTACTCCGGAAGGCGCCAGATACGCAATTACCGACGGCAGCATAGAGGAAAGCAGGGCAGCGCTCGATACCCTGCTGCCGCAGCTTTTTCTCCGCATCGATGGCGTTGGCGAGATGCTGGTTTTGCGCACGGTCCCCGGAGGCGCTCAGCCCATCGCGGCCGCCCTCGATGGCGAGGGCTGGTCCGATGTCCTTGGCACCGTCGGCGGTGACGACACGATCCTTATCATCTGTCGCTCAGTCGCCGCCCGGGACCGCGTCCTCCGGCGCCTCAAAGCCCTCGCCGGAGAACCAGGATAAGCATTGACGGGCCTGTCCAGACAGATTAAATATTCAGTCATACTGAATACTTATTGAGGTGCCTGTGATCCGTACGATTGCCCTTGCCTACTCCGGTGGGCTCGACACATCCATCATCGTCCCCTGGCTCAAGGAACGCTACGGCGCTCGCGTCATCTGTATCGCCGCGGACATTGGCCAGGGAAACGAATTGGAGGGCGTACGGGCGAAAGCGATCGCATCGGGTGCCGACGAGTGCTACATCGAAGATCTGCGCCAGGAATTCGTGGAAAAGTTCGTGTGGCCCACCCTCCGCGCTGGCGCGATCTACGGTCGGAAGTACCTCCTCGGCACATCGATGGGGCGCCCCCTCATCGCGCGCCGGCAAGTCGAGATAGCGCGCCAAGTCGGGGCCGACGCGCTTGCGCACGGCTGCACCGGCAAAGGAAACGACCAGGTTCGTTTCGAGTTGACGTACGCCGCCTTTGCGCCTGACCTCCCGATCATCGCCCCTTGGCGCGAATGGGACATTCGGAGCCGCGAAGATGCGATTGCTTACGCCGAGTCCCACAAGATTCCCGTTGCGGCGACCCGGGATAAGATCTATTCCCGCGATCGGAATATCTGGCACATCTCCCACGAAGGTGGCGTCCTCGAGCAGCCAGCTGCCGCGCCTCCAGCTGACCTCTTCATGCTGACGACCGCTCCTGAAAAGGCTCCCGACGAGCCAGAGGAAGTCACGATAGGGTTCCTCAATGGAACTCCTGTGTCGGTAAATGGTGCCGAGCTCGACGCGGTGGACCTCGTCGTTGCCCTCAATACGATTGGCGGACGGCACGGTGTCGGACGAATCGATCTCGTCGAGGATCGCCTCGTCGGGATGAAGTCGCGTGGCGTCTACGAAACCCCGGGCGGTACCCTGCTCTACTCCGCACACAGCGAGTTGGAGCAGTTGGTACTCGATCGCCGCACGCTTGCCGCCAAGGATAACATCGCCCCGCGCTACGCCGATCTCGTGTACGAAGGCCGCTGGTGGACCACCGAGCGCGAGGCATATGACGCCTTCGTGAACGTGACACAGGAGCGCGTCACCGGGTCCGTGACACTCAAACTCTTCAAGGGATCCGCATCGGTGGTCGGTCGGGAGAGCGAGTACGCGCTTTACGACGAGCGTTTCGTCACCTTCGGCGAAGACGACGTTTACGAGCAGAGCGACGCTGCCGGCTTCATCCGCCTCTACGGACTCTCAGCGCGCGTTCGCGCCATCCGTGACCAGGAGTTGGCGGCGGCTGCACAACCCAAGGGCGAGGTAAAGGCCGAGAAGCCCGCGGCTCTGGCCATGGCTTGACCGGCAAGGAGACCACCATGTCGGACCACGCATCGCACAAGCTCTGGGGAGGACGCTTCTCGACTCCCACCGCGGCCGCTCTGGAGGCACTCAACCGCTCCATCGGCATCGATTATCGCCTCTGGCCGTTCGATATCAATCTATCTCAGGCCTGGGCGGTGGCTCTCTGGGGAGCGGGAGTCCTGACGCTCGAGGAAAGCAAGAAAATTGAGCGCGGGCTCATCATGGTCGGCCAGAAGCTCGCGGCCGGCGCCCAGCCGCTCTCATCCGATGAGGATGTGCACACGTTGATAGACCGGATGCTTCACGATGAAATAGGCGACGTCGCATCGAAGCTCCACACGGGCCGCAGCCGGAATGATCAGGTAGCTACTGCGACGCGCCTCTGGTCGATGGATGCATGCACAAAGCTCGATATCACCGTACGCACTCTGCAGCAGGTAATGCTCGATCATGCCGCAAAGCTCGGCGACGTGCTGATGCCGGCATACACGCATCTGCAGCGCGCCCAACCCGTATCCGCAGCACACTGGATGTTGTCGCACTTCTGGCCACTCGAGCGGGATCGGGCGCGGATTGCTTCGGCGTCACGTGGCGCGGCGGTGCTGCCGCTCGGTTCTGGTGCGATCGCAGGGTGTGCGTTCCCGATCTCGCGAGTGCTCCTCCAGGGCAGTCTCGGTTTCAGTTCCGTCTCGCAGAACAGCATCGACGCCGTTGGGGACAGAGATTTCGTGGCCGAGTTGTTGTTCGCGGTGGCGATGACGGCCACGCATCTCTCGCGACTCGCCGAAGACCTGATCATTTACGGCTCGAGCGAGTTCGGATTCGTTCAGTTCGGTGACGCGTTCACGACGGGCTCGAGCATGATGCCGCAGAAGCGCAATCCCGACGCGTTGGAGCTTGCGCGTGGATCAGGTGCGCGCGCCATTGGTGATCTGACGACGCTTCTGGCCACTCTAAAAGGATTGCCCAGCGGCTATAACAAGGATCTGCAGGACGACAAGCGGGTGTTGTTCGACGCTGTTGACACGATTCTGCTTGTGCTGCCGGCCGTGGCCGGGGCGCTCCAGGAGATTCGGTTCAACACCAGGCGAATGCGCGCCGCGCTCTCGAGCAGTATGATGGCGACTGACCTCGCCGACTATCTGGTAGAGAAGGGGGCCACCTTTCGCGAAGCCCACTCTGCAATCGGGTCACTGATCCGCAAGAGTGAGCGGGAGGATTGCGAACTCGATGCTCTGCCCATTGCCTCGTTCAAGGCGGCGCATTCACTATTCGGCGACGACGTTCTCGACTGGCTCGAGCCGGGGCGCTCGGTGGCGCGTCGCGACGTTCCCGGCGGTACAGGTCCGACTGCGCTCACTGCGCAGCTTCACTCCGCGCGGGAAGCGCTCCGGCCGGTAACAGACGCGGCACGCGGGAACGAGCTGGTGCTTCGAGCGATCTAGGAAGCGAACGCTCAAGAAGGAAAAAGCGCACGATCGTTGCGCTTTTTTCTTTGGAAGCTCAGAACATCAAGCCGAAGGTGATAGGGACGAAATGGATCACTCCGCCCTTCGTTGGCTCGCGGGATATGAAGTGATATCTCGACTCGATGAAGCTCCCGATCGGCCCCAATCCGAACGTAAGCCCTGCTCCGGCATTTAGTCCGGCGTGATTCTCCGACTTGGATCCCGCCACATCGAGCTTCGTGTTGTACAACCCTCCTCCGCCTACGATGTAGCTTTTCACGCTGGTTCCCGGGAAGGCGTAGACGACGTTAGCGATTATACCGGCGATCCGAAAACCGTAAGTGTTGGTCGCACTGCCTTGGGCCGAAATGACCTTTTTGCGGGAGAAGTTGTTATAGATCCCGTCGAATCGAACGCCGATTGGTAGATCAGGGGCACCAAGCGCCAGCGCAATGATCCCGTTGAATCCGGTCACTTGGGTGTTACTCAGTTTGCCGACTGGAATGGCTGCGCCTCCCCCGATTCCAAGGGCGTACGTCTTTTGGCCAGCCGCTTGAGCAGAGAGAATGATTGAAGCGAAAATCGAGACCGCGACGATTTTGGGAAGTCGCTTCATCCTTATCTGGTCGGATTTCATTGTTGAGTGAGTCATGGAATCGGGACAATATAGCGTGAGAAAGGCGTTGCAACGGAACTGAATGCAGGCTATGGTTAATTATCCTTTTTTAATAGGATAATTGAATCGCTAGGGCATATACTGTTGCTACAGCTGCACTTACCATCGGAACTTCCATTAAGTGGCTCGACAATGTGCTGTCACATAATCGTGTTGCCGGGGTTGCACAGCAGCGCCAAGGGATATCTCGTCGACTCACAATCGAAAGCTTGGTAGGTCTGGCAGTCACGGTTTTGCTGATACGTGACCTCGGACTACCAACGGCAAAGGCTATCGCGGTAGCTGAAGATCTCGCGAAGAACGACGGTCGATACATCGCGTCGCAAGGGTTGATCCTCACGCTCGATCTATCGTCATTTCGGGCAGAGCTGCTCGCGCGGCTGGAAAGCGCCGTCGAGATCGCGCCGGTTCCAAAGAGGGGTCGTCCCCCCAACAAAACGGGGCGCCTCGCTTGAGACGCCCCGCCAGATTGTGCCAGTGAAGCGGACGTGGCTTAAGAAGCCTTCGTCACGTTCTCGGCAGCTGGACCCTTCTGACCCTCGACGATGTCGAACTCTACAGCATCACCCTCAGCAAGGGACTTGAAGCCCGAGCCGGAGATCGCGCTGTAGTGAACGAAGCAATCCTTCTGCCCGTTGTCAGGTGTGATGAATCCAAAGCCCTTCGCGTCGTTGAACCACTTCACTTTGCCGGTCGTACGCATTCCCTACTCCTGGAAAATTGTGTCTTGGGGAGCTGAAACACGCCCGACCCTCGACAATCTGTACGCGGGTCTCTTAAACCCCGCATTGGACTTGAGACCGTGGCAAGGACTTTCACCCTTACCCCTGACTCGACTTGGCGGAAAAATAGCAAGGACCGGCTGAGCAGACAATAGACAATTCAGAGCCCTGTCTTATGCACCCCTGTCACGAAATACTCGGTCTCCCCGAAACACGAAGTTGGCACTCCCCGGTGTTGTTCGTAGGTCAGTGACACCTGTTTGCCGGCGTTCTGCTCGATTACGTGAGCAATCGAGTCGCTTCGGACCGTGAAAGTGAAGATTTGAGGCATTGTTCCTGGCAGATTTGCCATGGCGAGCTCGCCTTCCCATGTCTTACAGAGCCAGCCTTTTTTCGAAATCTTCTGGATGTAGCCTGCGCGCTCGCCCAATGCGTAAGTATAGCCGAGCGCTATCCAGATCCAGAGAGCAATGATGACCACGGGAACGAGGACAAGAATGAGCAACGCAATCAACGCCTTGTTTCGCGTCTTTCTTGCCGGAGCGGGAGCAGTCGGGGTCTCCGTGGTTTCCGCAGTTTCCGGGGTATCAGCCATCTAAGCTCCGTGGAAGGGATGCCGCGCGGCGCCTAATGCAGCGCTCGCGAGAGGGAATTAGCTTTCAAATTCAACACACGCAAGAACCGTTGACCATTATCGCGCGCAGAAGGACCGCGACTGCCATCGTAGGTGGCGTACCCGTTGGGTCGGCCCATCCTATCATCGTGCAGTCCATGACAAATACCGACACCGGCGACGCCTCGGGTACGGCTCTCCAGGTAGCGGAGCTGGCTAGGGCGGGGAGCCGCCTTGTCCGCGTAACGGTCAATAACGACGACGCTGCCCGTGCGGTGCCGGAGATCGCGAGCAGACTCGCCGACATGGGCGTGTCGGTTCCGCTGATCGGAGATTTCCACTACAACGGTCATTTACTGCTCGCGAAATATCCCGCGACGGCGAAGACACTCGCCAAATACCGAATCAATCCGGGCAATGTGGGTGGAAAGCGGCGCGACGAGAATTTCCGAACGATCATCCAGATAGCTCTCGACAACGACAAGCCCGTCAGGATCGGTGTGAACTGGGGTTCGCTCGACCAGGATCTCCTCACCACGCTGATGGACGAAAACGCGCGTAGCGCCGAGCCGCGTGACGCGAAGGAAGTCTACATCGAGGCAATGCTCCAAAGCGCGCTGCGCTCCGCATTCATCGCCGAAGAGATGGGACTTGGTCATGACCGCATCATCATTTCCGCGAAGGTGTCGGGCGTTCAGGATCTCCTGGAGATCTACCGCCAGCTTGCGGCCCGATGCGATTACCCGCTGCATCTCGGTCTTACCGAAGCAGGGCTCGGCTCAAAGGGGATCGTCGCCAGTACGGCGGCGCTGTCGATCTTGTTGTCGGAGGGAATTGGAGACACTATTCGAGTTTCCCTGACTCCACGCCCCGGAGGAGACCGGGCCGAGGAAGTCAACGTCGCGCAGCAGATTCTTCAGTCGCTCGAGCTGCAGAGCTTCAATCCGCAGGTCACCGCGTGTCCGGGATGTGGCCGTACCACTTCCACTTTCTTCCAGCACATGGCGGAAGACATTCAGACCTATTTGCGGGACCAGATGCCGATGTGGCGCGAGCGGTATCCCGATGTGATAGAGATGAAAGTGGCGGTGATGGGGTGCATCGTTAACGGGCCGGGAGAATCGAAGCACGCGAACATCGGCATTTCCCTACCCGGCACTTCCGAGGAGCCAAGGGCGCCAGTATACGTCGACGGCAAGCTGATGGTCACCCTCAAAGGTGACGCGATCGTTCCTGAGTTCTTGCAAATACTCGAGGAATACGTCGAGAAGACGTACGGCGTGGGGACGGCGGCTACTCTCGGATAGCCTCTTCAGCCAGCGAGTTTTTGCAGCTCGCCGGAAGCCTTGTCCAGCTCCGCCATAATCGGAGCATCGAATCCGAGCTCACGTAGTCTTTCATAGACTTGACGATACCAGCGGCCTGTTCCGGCTCTTCCCCCGCCGAAGCGGCCCCAGATCGTCTCGGGATCCAGGGTCCTCTGCAGATCTGAAATGATCGATGCTGCGTTGTGAACCTTGTCGGCGGCGCAGACCCAGCGCGCTTCCTCGCTCGCGCCCGCGAGCCGCTCCAGATAATCTGCCTTGCGGTCCTCGCCCGAGAGCTCCACTCCGTCGTCGTCGAGCTTGCGGTAGGTGACGGCCAATACCGTGTCCAGGACCTTCGCACCGAATTTGTCGCCGATCCGCTGCTCCAGCATCTGCCGGGTATAGCCTTCCCCAACGCAGTCCTCAATCACATCGTGCAGGATTCCGGAGACGACCGTATCGCTGTCGCGGCCATATCGCGTGAGAATCACTGCCACGTTCGCGGGGTGTGTGAGGTAGGGAAGCTTCGTTCCCTTTCGCACCTGGCGGTCGTGATGCTTGGCCGCGAACGCTAGTGCGTGGTTTATCGCGTCGGAGTAGCCGGTGACTGTCATTGCTTCAATGTTGCGAACCAGGATACGAGTCGTTCGAGCCCCTGTTGGTCTTCCGCCTTGAACGCATTCAGCTGGCCAGAATCTACGTCGAGAACCGCGATTAAATCACCCCGTCGATCGAGAACGGGGACGACGATCTCGGACCGTGCTCGCGCATCACAGGCGATGTGGCCGGGGAATTTTTCGACGTCCGGAACAATTACGGTTTTCATTTCCGCGGCGGCCGTTCCGCATACTCCCCGGCCAAACGCAATGTCGAGGCAGCCGAGGCTTCCCTGGTACGGCCCGACTCGGAGAAGCTGTCCGGGAACGACCACACGATAGAAACCGGTCCATAGATGGCCGAACGCATGATGCACCAAAGCGGCCATCGTGGCCATCGCCGTGACATCGTCGTCCACGCCCTCGAGAATGACATCGCTGTGTCCTTTTAGCTCGGCGTAGGCGCGAGCCTTCGACACGTTTCTCAGGTCAGGAATTGTTTCGGCCATCGCCTGTTACCGCGCTGTCGCGAGCTCCGGCTGAAACGCTCCTGATTGTCGCGTCGCCCCGAGCATTTCTTCGCGCGTTTCCAGCTGCGGCATTTCCGCATCCCACAACACGAGCCCGTGAATGCGCATGTCCGCTCCGCGAAGGCTGTCGACGGCGGTTTTGAGACCCCCCACTGTGGTGTGGGCGATACGCGCGCAGAGGATCACATCCGGAGCCGGGATGATGCTGCTGGCGCTCCGCTGAACGTAGCTGGTTGGAGCCGCGATGATGATGAAATCATAGCGCCGCTGCATGCGAGCCAGCTCTTTGCGCACATCTTCGACGACACTTGCTTCGGGAAGTCCGGAGCGCCGCGTGCCGCTCGGAAGCACATCGAGTGGACGGTCGCGGCCGATTGTCGTCGGAACGATGGCTTCCGGCCAGGTTGAGCTGCCCATGATGATTCCCGAGAGCCCCGGGTCGGGTCGGATTCGCAGCACGCTCGCGACGCTGCACGTGGTCGGATCGACGTCGACGAGCAGCGTGCTGCGCGCCTCATACGCTGCGGACGCGGCAAGGTTCGCCGCGACAGTCGCAACGATGCCAGGGTCGTCGCCGGTGATCGTGACGATTGGGACGCTAGCTTCCACCGACGCGATGTGCAGGTAGAGAGTTCTGTAACTCTCCGACACGACATCGATCAGCGGTGGCGCCTCGACATCCGCCTGTCGACGGCTTCTTTCCACGACGACCTCGGGCGGCTTGATCACGGTAAGCACGCGCGACCCGCTTATCTGCTCCGCCTCACGCGGGTCAGCTATGTGCGGCCGTTTGAGCTCCGTTCCGAACGAGGCTGCAAATCCAACCGCGAGTGCGAGCACCACCGCGGCGGCGAGCATCGCCCACGGTGGAGCACCCACGTTAGCAAGCTCGCGGGCATGCGCGGACTCACGGTCGATGCGAGTGTTTTTCTGATTTATCTGATCAAGCTGCGCTGCCGCTGCCGTATAGTTCTTCTGGGCGGTCGCGCGCTGAGCGACGAGCTTTATCGTATCTACCGTTATGACAGGCTTCACTACCGGAGCGGGGGTAGGCCGTATCAGCGCCAGCTTTCCCCGAACTTCACCGCGTTTTGCGTCGGCGATCCCCTGTATTTGACGGCCAATCGCATTTGCCCTGGACGTCAGCGACAGATATACCGGGTCCACTCCACCCACTGCCCCAAACGCATTTCTGTCGCGCTCAACGTCCGCCAAAGAGTCGAGCAGCACGCGCACTCTGGGATCGGCGCCGACTACTGGCGATGCGGCAAGCGCGCGATAGGAGGTGGGAAGGGGAGCATTCTCGGCTCTGTCGATCAAACGATTGAGCGTTGCGAGCTCCGCCCCCAACGAATCACGCTGCGCGCGCACCGCCGGCGGGAAGGTATCTATTACGGCGGCCGGAACGGGCGTCAGGGCGCGCCGTGTGGCATTCAACACCGAGTCCGTCGCGTTAAGCTCAGCGAAATAGCGGTCCCTTACCGTGACGGTCGGCGTGGAATCCGTGCGGGCTTCGATTTTCGAGGCTACTGCCAACGCCCTTCGCGAAGCATTCCTCGGAACGAGGACGAACGCGATCAATGCCCCGATAAAGACCACGCCCCCAACGATGCCAAATACCACGACCCGGCGAAGCGCGTTTCTGGCGCGTCCTGCCATCCAGAGGTAGGCCGAGCCGCCGCTCATCCGTGCAATGCTATGAACGTTCATGCGTCAAAGATTCACTGAGTATGGCGCGCGCGCGAGAGGGTCCGTTCCTGGGGGCATCCCGGCCGACAGACCGAGGTCGCGCTACTTTCCCGTCAACAACGCAATCTAAGCGCCGCTCGGGTCTAACGGGACGATAAAAAAAACGGCGGGGCCTTCGCCCCGCCGTTCCTGTCATCCAAATCAGCCTACTGAACCGTGATGACGCCCTTCATGTTCAGAGCCAGGTGCGGAACGCAATGATACGGGTACTGGCCGGGTTTAATGTTGCCAAACGAGATCGTGATCGACTCGCCGGGATTCATCTTCATGTTGCTGGAAAGCTCACCCATTTTGTCCGTGCCCATGTTCGCATCGAGCTGACCTTTCACGTCAGGCGGAATCGTTGCGGGGTCAAACGCGACGTTGTGTGGACCCATGCTCACCACGACGAACTTGACGCCATCCCCCTGCTTGACCGTGAAGTTGGCGGGCTCGAACCGATAGCCTTTCGCATCTCCGACCATATTCACCGTCTTGATGGTACCAGTGATCGGAGCCATTGCTACGGCGCCGCCTGCTGTGGCAGGGGTCGTCGTCGCCCCAACGGTAGTTGTCGTTGTCGTCGAGCTCGTATCCACCGCAACGTGTGTCGTGTCAGCAGGCTTCTTTTCTCCGCCTGCGCAGGCGCCTAGCGAAATTATTCCAACTGCAGCCGCGAAT
>DHJM01000069.1:20977-22832 GCA_002404335.1 Gemmatimonadales bacterium UBA4720 | reverse complement strand
CTAGAGTAGTTTATTTCACTTCAGAGATTGTGAATTTATTCACAAGCTCGCTAACATGCAATTAATGCGGCACTTTCGGCTGTCATGATTTGTGCCCTGAGGCAGACGCGCGCCGGATGATCGCAATTCCTGCGCTCGATCTGCGAGGCGGTGCCTGCGTTCAGCTCGCTGCGGGATCCTACGACCAGGAGCTTATCCGAATCCCAGACCCTGTCGGGGTTGCTCTTGCCTGGAGGCAATACGGGTTCCGACATCTCCACATGGTCGACCTCGATGCGGTGGCCGGACGCGGGAACAATGCTCCTGAAATTCAGGCGATTCTCGGAGCGACTGACGTTGAGGTACAGCTCGGCGGAGGAATACGAAGCAGGGAGTTGATTCAGCGCTCGCTCGATGATGGAGCACAACGCGTCGTCATAGGCACGCGTGCTTTGGAGGACCCCGATTGGCTCGCCGAGATGAGCGGTCTGTTCCCGGGCTGCATCGTCGTGGCCGCGGATGTCCGCGATCGGAAGATTCTGTCTCACGGCTGGACGCGCACCCATCCCAAGCTCGTGCTGGACCTCGTTGAAGAGCTCAACGGGCTGTCTCTCGCGGGGATGCTGGTAACCGCCGTCCATCGGGAGGAAGCAATGCGGGGAGCAGACTTGCCGCTCATGGAAGATGTAGCTGAGACGGCGGATTTCCCGGTCTTTGCATCGGGCGGGCTTGGGAGCCTCAACCATTTGCGCGCCCTGGCAGACCGCGGTGTCGCGGCTGCTATCGTTGGGATGGCGCTTTATAGTGGCGCGATGGATCCACGGGCCGTGGCCGAGGAATTCGCGGAGTAGGCGCTCGTCGCCGCGCAGATGCTCCGCGGTCGTTAGAACAAACTGATCGTGCGCAGATCCAGCTTCGAGGGATCGCCGACATACGCGAAGCGGAATCCTTTCATGTATTTCCTCGCCACCCTTTGAACCGCTTCCGGGGTTACGCTCTTCAACTCGTCCACGAAGCGATCGGCTTCTCGATAGTCGCCTTCATAGAGCTGCGATCGCGACAGGAAATCCGCCTGGGCCGCGTTGGTTTCGTTGTCGAGGAAGTATTCAGTTATGAATTGTTCTTCGAGCTGCTTGAGCCCCGCTGGGTCGAGCATCCCCTGTTGGAGATCCACGACTGCAGCGCGCATCAGCTTCAGCGTCGTATCCGGCGAAGCCGTCGAGACGTAAAGTCCTCCCGTAGTTGCCGCACGATCGACAAAAGGTGCGTGCACATCATAGGTGAGATTCTGCCGGGTCCGGATCTCCGCGAACATACGGCCGGTGAGAACCGATGTCGCGACCCTGAGCGCCTGATAGTCTTCGCCGCTCGCGAGCGGGCCACTGTAGTAGCCGAGTATGTAGTTGGTGGGCAGCTGGCGACGCTCGATCACGACGGCCGTTGGCGCGTCGGGAATGCGCGGAGGCGCAGTCCACTTGTAACTGCCGCGAGGGAGCTGTCCGATCGATTGGCTCACGAGCCGCTCGATGTGTGCCCGGTCGACGTTCCCCACCACCACCAGAAGCATCCGGGACGTCACGAATTGTGTGCGGTGATACTCACGCAGTGACGCCGAGTCGAGAGCCTGAATCGATTTCTCGTTGCCCACGACCGAGACCGCGTATGGATGGCCCACATAGGTGATGCTGTCAGCGAGATAATCTGCCAGCGCATCTGGATCATCTCTCCGTTGCCTGATTCCAGACAGGTATTGAGCCTTTACCACATTGATTTCCGACCTGGCCAGATTCGGATGCATGACTCGATCGGCAAATATCGACCAGGTGGAATCGAATACTTCAGTGCTCGAGCGGATTCCAAACATCGTCCAGTCCGC
>DHJM01000069.1:20576-20805 GCA_002404335.1 Gemmatimonadales bacterium UBA4720 | reverse complement strand
GATACATCAAAGCTGGTAGTGGCCGTTGCCAGAGCCAGCGCAATTGAGAGCAGCATCAGCGTGTCCCCGCCATTACCAGGTCTTCCGGAGCGAGCTTCAGCGACTGCCGTGCATCGGGCGCGATGAGAACTCCCGCAATGTGCGGCTTCCCGACGATGTAGCGGCGCGCGTACGCGCGGAGATCTTCAAGTGTCTGCTGTGCCATGAAGTCAACGTAACCCATGTAGTA
>DHJM01000069.1:19132-20413 GCA_002404335.1 Gemmatimonadales bacterium UBA4720 | reverse complement strand
CACCCCTTGCCATAGTCCGCTATCGACAAGCCGTTGCTGGAACTGTGATCGTGGGTCGTTCATCACGTCCGAGAACACATCCGCCGCATACGTAGACTTGGGATCCTGTCCCACACTTGGGCCCTGCCATTGAACCTGAACTGTCACCGCGCCCACGCCTGCCTCGACGACTACTCCTTCGCTTTTTTGGAGAGGAGGAATAGCCGGAATCGGATCAGACACGAACGGATCGGCACCACGACTCCACTGTCCCAGTTCACGCGCGGCCAGAGCAAACACGGCCGTAGGATTCACGTCGCCAGCCACGATCAGAGCTGAGTTATTCGGAATGTAGTACTTGCCTTGAATGAAGCGCATTTTTTCCGGCGTCGTCGTCAGAATGATTTGTCTGTTCCCAATGATATTTTTCCGGCTGAAGTTGCCAGGGTAGAGCCTCGCAGTCGTTTGCCGGTCGAGTGCAGAGAATGGATTCGAATCGTAACGATCGTACTCTCCGATCACGACCTGTCTCTCACGCTCAAGTTCGTCTCGCCGAAAGAGAGGAGCTCGTATTGCGGATGCAACAAGCTGGATTGCGTCTGCAAGTTTCTCTGAGGGAACAGTCATGTAGTAGTTGACACGCTCCTCTGTGGTCGTTCCGTTGAAAATTGCTCCGAGATCCGAAGCTCGGTCCCAAAATTGGTTTGGCTCTGGGTAGATAGAGTCTGCCTTGAAAAACATGTGCTCGTACATGTGAGCCAGTCCTTCGTACTCGGGGGTCTGCGTAAACGATCCGTTCTTTACGTCGATCTCGATCGTCGCTAATGGGACGCCGTGGTTCTCGACGACGATTACCTCGAGGCCATTAGCCAGAACCTTGCGTTGAATTATCTTCGCGAGCTCCGCTCGCTGGCCCCGTGCCTGCATCGGAGCGAGTGCCGATACGAGGAGCACAAGAGTGGCGCAGCAACGCAGGACACATTTTCTTTCGGACATGTCAGATTCTGGGAAAGCCCGCTCGGACTACTACGGGCAATTGATAACTCGGCTCGACGCCAAGAGGCTCAAGCGCAATGAGCCTCTTGCTCAATACACCACATTCAGGATTGGTGGTCCAGCTGATCTCTTCTACGATGCAACATCGGTCGAGGATCTGGCAGGGGCAGTTACTGCCGCGCGAGAGCTTGGACTCGAGTATTTCGTGCTCGGACTCGGCGCCAACATTCTCATCGGCGACAAGGGGTTTCGCGGCCTTATCATCCGCAATACCTCGAGCCATCTCGAGTTCTTCGATGACGGAAG
>DHJM01000069.1:17917-19021 GCA_002404335.1 Gemmatimonadales bacterium UBA4720 | reverse complement strand
TGGCAGAATCTGCACTTTCTCTCACCTGCCCCGGACCGTGAGAGAACAATGTTCATTGCCGAGGTCTTTCAGACGGCCGAGCTGCTGACTTATGACGGGAAGCGGAAAACCGTCGACAGGGAATACATGCAGTTCGGCTACGACACGAGCACGCTTCACAAGCAGCGGGATATCGCGCTGGCAGTCACCTTCCAGCTCGAGCCTGGGGACAAGTCGGTGATGCATCGCATCATGCAGGAAAATCTGAGCTGGCGCGGCGGCAAGCATCCCTGGCTCGAGTATCATCCAAGCGCTGGTTCGATCTTCAAGAAGATCGAAGGCGTTGGAGCTGGCCGCCTGATCGATCAGGTTGGATTGAAGGGTTTCCGAAATGGAGATGCCCAGATCTCCCACATCCACGCGAACATCATGGTCAATCTCGGGAAGGCGACTGCGAAGGATGTCCGCGAGCTGATAACGATGGCGCAGAGCAAGGTGCGTGAGCGGTTCGACCAGAATCTCGAGGTGGAGATCGGATTTATCGGCGAGTTCTGATTCCGATCAGATCGCCGATAACTGCTCCGCCTGTTCCGTCACTGCTGTCCATTTTTCAAGAGCGATGTCGAGCTTGCGACGTGCTTCGTCCAGCTCCTTGCCGGCGAGAAGCGATTTGGCGGTTCCCTCGCGGGTCGTGTAGAGCTCCGGATCCTCGAGCAGTGCCGTCAGCTCCACGACTTTTTTCTCGAGTGCAGCAACCTCTTTCTCCGAGTCTTCGACTCGCCGGCGTAATTCCCGAAGGGCTGCACGGCTCTCGACCCCCTCTGTTTCCCGCCGTTTGGTCGTCTTGTGCTCCTTGACCCGCCGCAACGATTCCCGCTCCGCGGCAGTGACAGCGGCCGCGTGCTCGCGCTCCCGGCTCTGCTCCTCCCATTCAGTGAAGGATCCGGGAAAATCGGTGATGTGGCGCTCATGGAGAATCCACACCCTTGACGTCAGCGCCTCCAGCATCGCGCGGTCGTGGCTCACCAGTAGTATCGTTCCTTCGTACTCCCCGAGGGCGTCCTCGAGCGCTTCCACCGATTCGATATCCAGGTGATTGGTCGGCTCGTCGAGCAGAAGGAAGTT
>DHJM01000069.1:4575-17841 GCA_002404335.1 Gemmatimonadales bacterium UBA4720 | reverse complement strand
GTGTCGGCTCGACGTTGAGCTTCGTCACCGGAAAACCCGAATCTGGCGAGGTGACCCTGAACCATGCGGCGCTCCCATTGTGGCCTGAGATCGCTTATAACGTCATATAGCGTTCGATCCAACGGCACCTGAGCCATGTCCTGGCGGTAATAGCTCGCCTCGACCGACCCTCCAATCCTCAACTCTCCACTCGAGACCTCACGCTCGCCCATGAGGGCGCGAAGGAACGTTGATTTTCCGCTGCCGTTCGGGCCGACGAAGCCGACGACATCGCCACGCTGAATGGTCGCGCTAAAGTCCGAGATAAGGGTCCTTCCTTCGACCCCGAGCGTTACACCCCGCGCTATCGCGACCTGATCGCCCCCTCGCGCCGAGACATCGAGTCTCAGTCCCAGGGCGCTCCCTTCTTCCGCAGTCGGAGAACTGAGCCGCGGAGCCCTGTTGAGTCTTTTGCGACGACCTTTCGCCTGTTTCGTGTTCTGGCCGGCGATGTTGCGCCTGATGTAGTCTTCCTCGTCGGCTATTACCTTACGCTGTTTTTCGTAGGCGCGGCGTTGACTCAGCCTTCGTTCTTCCCGCTGCACGACGAATGATTCATAGCTTCCCGAGTACGCGACCGCGCTTCCGCCTTCGAGATGGAGCACGTGATCCACTACGTTGGCGAGGAAAGCACGATCATGACTGATCAACAAGACTGTCTTGTCGGTATTTCGAAGGTAGTCCTCCAGCCAACGCGTCGTTTCCAGATCGAGGTGATTCGTTGGCTCATCCAGAAGCAGAACGTCGGCGGCACTCACCAGTTGCCTCGCCAGACCAAGCCTTCCTCGTTCACCACCACTTAGCTGTTCGAGCGGCTGGGTGCGGGCTTTCTCCGCATCGAAACCAAGTCCCTGCAGGACGGCATCCACCCGCGGAGTGAAAGTGTAACCGCCTTCCCGATCAAATCGCTCGAGGTCGCGATCATACTTGGCGAGCATTTGCGGCGTAGCGGACTCGCCCACCTGCGACAGAAGGTTCGCCTGTTCGGCAAGGGAGAGCTCCAGCGCGAGCAGGTCGGCGAACTCCCCTGCGCCGACTTCCCACACTGTTTTGGCCCCGCCGAAGTCGCGGTGTTGCTCGAGGAGCCCAAAACGCAGGCCGGGCTGGCGCGTAACGACCCCTTCGGTCGGCTGATGCGTGCCTGTAATCAGACGAAAGAGAGTCGTCTTGCCGCTTCCGTTCCGGCCAAGGATGCCCCAACGATCGCCCCGCCCTACGGTGAAAGTTATTCCCCCGAAGATCTTTGACGCGCCGAACTCGACACCGGCATTCGAGACTGATACCTGAGTCAAGAACGCAGCACGCTCGAACACGCTGCAAGGCAGCGCTCGAGCGATTCCATGGTGTGGTCACCCATGTGGCCAATGCGAAAGGTGGAGCTCTTCAACTTGCCATAGCCAGCTCCGACTACGATCCCGCGCTTTGCCACCGCGGCGGTGAAGGCTTCCGCCGGGGTGTCCGACGGAAGCCGGATAGTGGACACTGTCGGGGATTGAGATCCGAGAGGAGCGATGTTACCCAACTTCTTTCCCGTTTCGTCGCTGATCTTCGTGATCCATTCCTGTGTACGGACAGCCATTGCCTTGTGCCGCGCCCAGCGGGTCTCGAGCCCCTCTGCCGCAATCGATTTGGCCTGCGCTTCCAGCGCGTAGAAAAGAGTGAGCGCGGGCGTACTCGGAGTCTGATTCCGCCGCGCGTACGCATCCAGTTCGACAAGGTCGAAATAGACGCCGCGGTCGTGGGTACCATTGGCCCGATCGATAAAGCTCGCCGATGCAGCAGCGAAAGAAAGACCCGGCGGAAGGGCCAGCGCTTTTTGCGAGCCGGTTAGAACGTAATCGAGCTTCCATTCATCGAAATGCAGCTCTGCTCCGCCAAGCCCGCTCACGCTATCGATCAGGCAGGCAATGCCGTGGCGGTGCGCGCAATCCGAGATCGCGCGCACATCGTTCAACGCGCCGGTCGATGTCTCGGAATGAACTACTGTAATCGCCGTGTACTTTCGCATCGAGAGACGCTCGTCCAGCTGGGGAATCGCATGCACCTGTCCCCACGCGACTTCGTATCGATCGACATCGCGCCCGCACATCGACGCGATGTGCGCAAATCGCTCCGAGAACGCTCCGTTCACCAGACAGAGAATCCGGCCCGGAGGAGCGCAGCGGATAGCAGCCTCCATCATTCCGGTCCCCGACGATGAGCTGATGTAAACGGGCCGCTCCGTCCTGAATATGGGACGAAGGCCCTGCTGTAACCGCTCGAATAGTTTCTCGAACTCCGGACCGCGATGTGGAATCATCGGCTGAAGCATCGCCGTCATGATTTCTTCGCGAACCTCGGTCGGTCCTGGCAGGAAAAAAGTGCCGAAGGTTGTTGTGGGGCTCATTCCAGTATGAGTTCTCTCAGTTGGTCAAAATTCTCGATCACAAAATCGGCCCGTTGCACCACGGGCTCGCGACGCATGAATCCAGTGAAGGCGGCGAAACTGTCCACGACGGGCTTGATTTCGCAATCCGTCATGCCATCTCCGACTGCCAGTATCGGACCCTTGAGACCCATGTCGCGTACAGTCTGTCGTTTCCCGTCCTGTCGTGTCAGAAGAGATCCTTCATCGAACCCGGCGTAATTTCCCTCTTCATCGAAGAAGATGGACACCGCGTGGACTCGCTGTTCATCGACTCCCAACTCTCTGGCGAGAGGCAATATCGCCTCACGCAGTCCTCCGCTGACCATCGCCAGATCTATCCCACGTGCTCGAAGCTCGGTAAGTGTTTCCAGTGCGCGCGGCGCAATGCGTTCGATGTACACTCGCCCCAATTGCTCGATTTCCCCCATAGCTGGCTTCACCACGTGCATCCTTTCGCGATAAACGGTTTCGATCGGAAGTTCCCCCTCCATCGCTCTTGCCGTCAGCGCCGCGCTCCATGCTTCGACGTCAGCACCACGCAATGCGGCCAGCCAGTCGATTCCTTCGATTCCGCTCAACGTCGAGTCGACATCGAAGACAACGGAATTGAAACGGCTCACAGGATATTCCCGGGGGCAAGAATTCCAAGAGGGTCCAGTTCTCTTTTCACTGCCGTCATCATTGCGATCTGCAGCCCACTCATCTGGAGCGGAAGCCACCTGCGCTTGACCTTTCCGATCCCATGCTCCGCTGCCACCGTACCGCCAAAGGCAAGCACGCGTTTTAGCGTCTGCTCGACAACTTCTTCTATGGTAGCGAGCTCTCGCGCATTACGAGCAATGTAATTCTGATGAGGGTGCCCGTTGCCCACGTGACCATAGATCACGGCCTGTTCGACACCACGGTCCGCGGCAAATGCACGTGCAGTTCGAATTGCCTCGGCGACTTTATGATACGGCACCGCCCAGTCAGTAGAGACCCTCCTTCCACCTGCATCGCGGTGCCTGGTTCCCCGCTCATTCATCGTCGTTGGAACGCTATGACGAATCTTTCGGGCTTCTCTCAACCTTGCCTCACCATCAAAAACCAGCGGGTCGAAATCCGGAGCTATCGACTCGATGAGCTCACCCCACCTGCCAAGTGTGGAATCGAGATCATCGCCGATCTCTTCTTCCACATAGATCATCCCCGCCGCTCCGTCCGGCAATACTCCGCCGTGACCCACAGTGCGCGCGATTCCGATTGCCTGATTGTCGAAGTACTCGATGCACCGCGGGGCTACCGTCGCTGAGTCTCGCGTCGCCACCACGAATCTCAACGCTTCCTCCTCCGTCGTGAAGAAGACCGCGAGTCCTACAACGTGAGCCGGGAGTGGCAGCAAAGCGAGCTCGGCTTCCACGACTATTCCGAGCGTCCCTTCGCTCCCAATGAACCAATCGATGGGATCGTGGGCGAATGCGTAGCCGACTGTGTTCTTCTCGAGATTGGTTCTCCGAAACTCCATCAGCTCGCCGTTCGCCATTACTACCTTTAGTGCCTGTACATGCTTTCGCGTTGCGCCGTACTTGAACGTGCGAGCGCCGGAAGCGTTGCACGCAATCGCCCCTCCAATTGTGGACTCTTCCTCACTGGTCGGGTCGGGAGCGAAGAGAAGGCCAGCTGCTGCCGCGGTTCGCTTTACTTCGCCGACGAGCGCCCCCGGTCCAACCTTGATCGTTCTTGTTCTTTCGTCGATCGCCGAAATGCTATCGAGCGCTCGCAGGGAGAGGAGCGCCCCCTTGTCGGTAATGGATGCTGCCGTCGTGCTCGTCTGTGCGCCCGCACACGTGATCGGCGTACGGTCAGCGGTCGCTCGACGCAGCAGATCGACGACCTCCTCCATCGATTCAGGTCGAGCCACCAGCTCTGGAACTAGATGAAGACCGGACGCATCGGCTGCATACGCTTCCCTTACGCTCTTGTCGCTGCTTAGGGTGACACTCACCCTGAATGAAAGCAGACGACGGCTGCAGACGACACATCGGGAAGACTTAGCAGCGATTCGCGGATCGTCTCGCTTACGTCTCCATCGACCGACACGGCGGCGAGAGCCTGACCTCCCTGAGCCAGGCGCGCTTGGTGGTATTCGGCGATGTTGACGCCCGCCCCGCCGAGTAGGGTTCCTACGCGGCCAATCACGCCTGGAACATCGTTATTGGTGAGGATCAGCAGAGTATCGCGTGGCTGAATGTCTACATGGAAGGCGCCAATTCGGGTAAAGCGCGCAGCTGCGCCTGGTTGCGCCGTTCCAGCGACCGTGATTTCCTGCATTCCGCCACTCAGTCTCACCTCAACCGCATAAGGATTGTCCTGGATCGGAGTCTCGGTGGTCGAAAGATCTATTCCGCGAGCTTCGGCCATTGCGCGAGCGTTGATGAGATTGAGGCGCTCCTGTTCTACCGTACCTTCGAGCAGTCCGCGTGCGGCCGATGCGAGCAGTGCGCTCTTTGCGGTGCTCAACGCAGAACCCGAGCGCACATCAACTCGCTGCACTGCACGTGTGTCCTGGGTTACGAGTATCGCTCTGCCAACGGCCGCTGCACGCCGTGCCAGCGTCAGTGCCGGCTCGATCTCTGCCCACTGTCCACCAACGTCAGCGACATTGATGGAACGCGACAGCTCGCCGCTGAGTAGTGCGTCACGTACTGCCATGCAGACGTCGATTGCGACGTTGCGCTGCGCTTCCGTGGTTGAGGCGCCGATGTGCGGAGTAAGCAATACGTTCGAGAGCGCCCGCAGGGGA
This sequence comes from Gemmatimonadales bacterium UBA4720, assembly GCA_002404335.1. Lineage (GTDB taxonomy): Bacteria > Gemmatimonadota > Gemmatimonadetes > Gemmatimonadales > Gemmatimonadaceae > UBA4720. Next base: position 12,613 of record DHJM01000069.1, on the reverse strand, counting down.
TGGTCGGCAGCCAAGGGCTCCTTTTCGTAGGCATCGACAACCGCCCCGAGGAGATGCTTGCCCAACGCTTCCAGCAGCGCCTTTTCATCGACGATGCCGCCGCGAGCCATGTTCACCACGATAGACCGCTGAGGAAGCCGCGCGAGCTCCCGCTTGCCGATCATACCCTTCGTTTCGTCAGTCAGCGGAGTGTGAACAGTCAGGATATCCGATTGCTCGAGCAGGGCGTCGAGGGACTTGACCTCCTGAACACGCAAAGCTTCGAAACGGGATTGAGCGATGTACGGATCGTAGGCGACAACATTCATCCCAAATGCCCGGGCACGCGTTGCCACTTCTCCTCCGATTCGCCCAAGGCCGACGATTCCAAGTGTCCTGCCTTTCAATTCGGACCCGAGTAAGCCTGACCGCTCCCATTTACCCGCATGCATCGATGTATCCGCGCGCGGGATATGGCGAAGCAGGGAAATGACTGCTCCGAAGAACAACTCGACGACCGCAATCGTGTTGCCGGCCGGGGCATTGATAACGGCAACGCCCAGAGACGTCGCCCTTTCAAGAGCAATGTTGTCGACTCCGACACCCGCTCGCCCGACTACCTTGAGCTTGCGAGCCTTCTCCAGCAGCTCCGCGGAAATCTTCGTCGCGCTGCGACCAACGATCGCGTCATAGTCGGCGATACGAGCGAGCAGTTCGTCCTTTGGTAGCGTCGGCACTTCGTCTACGACGATCCTTGACTCGGCGGAAAGGAGTGCCACACCTTCGGCGTCGATCTCATCGGTGACGAGAACGCGATAAGTCACTGTTGGTGAGCCGGGTTTGAGCTGGTCGTTGAGGAGGGCGGAACGAGTCTGCAATATCGCTTGCCCGGGCTCGCGCCCACAAGCGAGGGCGGTGACTTACGCCTCCATCCAGGATTTCCATGTTCCTTCGTCAGCTCCGATGACGACCTGGTTTGCATTCCGGACGAGTGGAAGCCGAAGCAACAACGGCTCGTCGGAGAGTTTCTCAAGCCAGCATTCGTCCGAAAGTTGCGCATACTGAAGTCCAAGCTCGCTAAAACGCTTCGAATCTCGATCAACGAGCGCGGCTACGCCAAATTTCTGGGCGAATCGGCGAAGCTCACCGAGGGATGCCGGACGCTCCAAGAGGTCGACGAAATGGGTTTTTACCCTTCGCTCCGAAAAGAAGCGAAGAGCCTTGCGCGTATCCGCACTTTTCTTGACTCCAAAGATCTGTACTTCCAACGTGTCGCCCTGACTTGTCAGCGGAGAAGTAAAGGATGAAGATCGACCCGGTACCATGATCGATGCCGAGTGAAATAATCTATTCGCCCGCCTGGTGGATTCCGGGCGGCCATTTGCAGACACTTTGGGGGAAGCTGTTCAGGCGGCAGTCGCCAGCTCCGACTGTCCTCGAGCGCTGGGAGACGTCGGATGGAGATTTTGTCGAGCTGCATCGTTTGTCCGCCGCGGTGGGAGCACCTCGCGTCCTACTGCTCCATGGTCTCGAAGGGACTGTTCGCTCGCACTACGCGCAGGGGCTGCTCAACGAAGCAGCCAGACGGGGATGGGGTGCCGACCTTCTGATTTTCCGCTCGTGCGGCTCGGAACCGAACCGTACCCGCAGATTCTATCATTCTGGCGAGACAACGGACACTGCGTTCGCCCTTGAGAGAATTCTACGCGAGCATCCAACGTCTCCGCTTGCCATTGCCGGGGTTTCGCTCGGCGGCAACGTGCTGCTCAAGTTTCTCGGGGAGCGAGGCGCTGACTTGCCGCTCCAGTTGCGGGCGGCTGCCGCCATTTCGGTTCCTTTTGACCTCGCTCGCTCTTCCACGCGGATCAACCGTGGATTCTCCCGATTCTACCAGCAGTTCTTCCTGAATTCGCTGCGGAGAAAAGCCCAGGAAAAAGCCGGCCGGTTTCCCGATCTCGCTCCTGCGGATAAGATCGCCGCGCTACGAACTCTCGAGGATTTCGACAACCTGATCACGGGTCCGTTGCATGGGTTCCGGGATGCGCGGGACTACTACGAGCGATCCAGCTCACTGCCACGACTGGAGCATATTAGGCTCACAACGCTACTATTAAGTGCTGTCGACGATCCGATGCTGCCACCGATAGTTCTCGAAGAGGTTCGGGATGTTGCTCGGCGAAATCCGAATTTGCACCTTGAATTCGTGGAAAAGGGCGGCCATGCCGGCTTCATAGCTGGCTCGTGGCCGTGGCGGCCGTTTTATTATGCGGAATATCGTGTTGGACAATTCTTCGCTGAGCAGTTCGAGAATGCTGCAGCGCTTCGGCAACCGGTCAAACAGAGGAGTCCGTGACATGCGTGTTCAAGCGGCAGGAATCAGACTCGGGGTGATCCTTTCACTCGCGGGTACGGCGTGCACGACCGGCAAAATGGCTCCCGCAGCGGATTCTCACACCGACCACCCCGTGCCTTTGCCCGCTGCTATCGTCAGCGCACCCAACGATCCGCGACTTCCGCCCGACGCTTCGGGAGCGCTAGCGCGGCTGGGCGCTTCCCCCCGGCACGGGGAGTGGGTCATCATCCGCACTGGTGATGGAGATAGTCTCCGCGCCTGGGTGGTTTATCCCGAGCGAAGCACCAAGGCTCCGGTAGTCTTAGTCGTTCACGAAATCTTCGGGCTCTCGTCATGGATCCGCGGTGTCGCGGACCAGCTCGCAGCGGATGGTTTTATTGCGATCGCGCCGGACCTTCTGACGATGAAGAATCTCCCCGATGGTCCCGATAGTGTTGTTGGGCCGCTAGCCACCGCCGCGATCAGAACTCTCGATCCAACCTGGGTTCAAAAACAGCTGGACGCCGTTGGTCAGTATGGAATGTCTCTGCCGGCTGCCCAGAAAAAATACGGCATCGTCGGTTTCTGCTGGGGCGGCGGTGTTTCTTTCGCGCACGCGGCACATGCTCCGGGCCTCGGGGCATCAGTCGTCTACTACGGTGTCGCTCCAACGACGGCAGATTTGCCCTCGGTTCGCGCGCCAGTTCTGGGATTGTACGGCGGGAATGACGCTCGCGTAGATGCCACGATTCCACCCGCTGACTCGGCGCTCCGTGCTCTCGGCCGAACTTACACCTACAGCATTTACCCTGGCGCCGGCCACGGATTCCTGCGGCAACAGACAGGAATGGATGGAGCTAACTTGGCAGCTACCCGGGCCGCGTGGCCGGCAACGATAGCCTGGTTCAAGAAGTACCTTGGATCTTGACTAGCGCGTAAGAATTTGACTTTGGCCCAAACGACCTATCGAGCTGTGGTAATTCTTCCGATAGTCTTTCTCGCCGCCTTCATTGGCGGCCTGTTGCTGGCGGTGTTCGCGATGCTGAACGGCGTGGGGTACGCTCGCCGAAACCGGTCGCGCGCACCCTCAGCGTTCTTCAATCTTCCGGCGGTGGCCGCCTTTGCGATCGGTTTCGGCGCCGCCGGGTACCCGCTGGCATCGCGCACGCGACTGCCGGTGTGGGGCATCCTGCTGATCGCGATAGCAGTTGGAGGACTCGCGATCACTGGCATGATCACGCTTCTCGCGCAGTGGGCCTTCCGTGGAATCTCGGCTACTTCAGCCGGTGATGAGCAGGAGATTCAGGGCCAGTTCGCCGTCGTCACGCGGGATATCACGGTTTCCGCACCAGGAGAGATTTCGTACGAGTATCTTGGCAGGCAACTGAGAGCGCCAGCCCGGACTCTCGGAACGAAGCTGCTGCCGACTGGTGGTGATGTCGTTATCGATCGAATCGAGGACGGAGTGGCTTTCGTCGAAGAATGGGCGGTCGTCGAACAGCGCCTCTAGGTTCCTCGACCTTTCGATCCACGCGCGTAGAGAGTGAGCCAATCGGGCCAGTTGCCACTTAACTCGAAAAAATCGTCGAAGTAGGTCAAGCCGCTCTCCTCGAGATCCGCGATCAGGTCCGGAAGCATATCGTCCGAGGGCAGCGGTCCGACTCCGATCAGGCCATCTTCGACCCGGAACTCGTCATCCGTGAGGTTGTACCGCTCGTCAATCGCTTGACGAGTAAGTCCGCTCAGCTCGAATGCGCTCTGACGAATGAGAACTACGGCACGGCCGTGAGAAAGCTCGAGAGGCATGAATTAGATTCGTTGGGAAACGGACGACAGTACCAGGGCTCTCCTTATCTTTAATGTATGTCGCAATTGCCGGGCTTCGAAACCGAGTTTGACGTTGTCGTCATAGGCGCTGGTCACGCTGGGACGGAGGCGGCGGTCGCGGCTGCGCGTCTCGGCGCTCGAGTCGGCTTGATCACGAGCGCACTCGAAACGATCGGTCAGATGTCATGCAATCCGGCCATTGGAGGCGTCGCAAAGGGCACTGTCGTTCGCGAAGTCGATGCGCTGGGAGGAATCATGGGGAGGGCCACCGATCTCGCCATGATTCAGTTCCGGATGCTGAACCGGAGCAAGGGCCCCGCTGTCTGGTCTCCACGCGCGCAGTGCGACCGTGGACTGTACCGCCGCGCGGTCAGATCTCTCCTCGAGCAACATGCGAGACTCCAGACTGTCCAAGGCACGGTCGCCCGTCTCCTTCTCACGCCGGATGAACGGCAGGTACTCGGGGTCGAGACCATCGAGGGGAGACGCTTCGGCGCAAAAAGCGTTGTGATCACTACAGGCACTTTCCTGCGCGGTCGGATTCATATCGGCACCGAGACTCGTATTTCCGGGGGACGAGCTGGTGAAACGGCCACCACGCATCTTGCGGAGCAGCTCGAGCAAGCTGGTCTCACGGTGGCGCGCTTCAAGACAGGGACACCGCCACGCATCGATGGGCGCTCCGTCGATTATTCCGCTCTCGAAATCCAAGAGAGCGAGATCGAGCAGTTCGATTATTCCTGGTCCCACTTCTGGGGCGCGAAGCGCCGTCAGGGCTCCTCTGTCCGGCATCCTGCTCAAATGCCTTGCTGGATCACGTACCTCGAGGCCGAAGGCAAGAGAATCATCAAGGACAACATCGCGAAATCGGCAATGTATGGTGGTGCCATTTCGTCCCGCGGCCCACGGTACTGCCCTTCGGTCGAGGACAAGATCGTAAAGTTCCCCGACGCGGAACGACACCAGATATTCCTCGAGCCCGAGGGACACGATACGACTGAGCTTTACGTCAACGGTCTGTCCACTTCACTTCCTGCTACCGTGCAGCTCGAGATTCTGCGATCTGTTCGCGGATTGACGAACGTAAGAATGAATCGCGCGGGCTACGCTATCGAGTACGACTACTATCCACCAACCCAGCTGGATCCGTCGCTGCAGGTCAAGGTTATTCCGGGGCTTTACTTCGCCGGCCAGATAAATGGGACCACTGGATACGAGGAAGCTGCGGGGCAGGGTCTGGTCGCAGGGCTTAACGCTGCTCTCTCGATACAGCGGAAACAACCCATCGTGCTCGGCAGAGAGACGTCGTACATCGGTGTACTGGTCGATGACCTCGTCACTCGCGGGGTGGATGAGCCCTACAGGCTCTTCACTTCACGATCGGAGTTCAGACTTACCGTCCGTCAGGATAACGCGCTCCGACGTCTAGGTCACATTGGCATGCGGCTCGGTATTTACTCGGAGCTCGAGGACGCGGCAATCAAAGCGCGATTGGAGCACGAAGACGCTGCCCTGCGCCTGGCTGAGACGAGCAGCATACGACCGGATCAGGCCGCGCAAATTCTCTCTGGCGCCGGCAGTGCCCCACTCTCGCATCCGGTGCGAATCGTCGAAGTAGCGAGACGTCAGGAGATTCCCCTCGATGGGCTGTTCCGGGCTGTCGGCTTGGGAGCAGACCTCGACAGCGAGGCGCTCGTCACGGCAGATCTCGAGATCAAGTACGCGGGCTACTTCGAGCGTGAGAGAGCGCAAGCCGAGAGGATGCGCAGGATGGGTGATTTTTCTCTGGACCCCGATCTGGAATACGGCGACATGCGCTCACTGTCGCTCGAGGCGCGTCAGAAGCTTTCGAATCTCAAGCCCCATTCGCTCGCTCAGGCTTCACGAATTCCGGGTGTAAGTCCCAGCGATCTACAGAACCTCGTGATCGAGATCGAGCGACGTCGACGTCTGGCAGTCATGCACTAGCCGTGATTCGAGTGGAGCTCCACTCGATCACCAGCACCGCGGCGGCGATAAAGACGCCGCCAATGAGCGTTGCCGCTCCGAATTGATTGCCGAGCACCAGCGCGCCAAGGATCGCCGTAAAGAAAGGCTCCACAGTTGCGATGATTGCTGTCCTGACCGGGCCGAGCACCGATAGACCTTTGATGAGCGTCGAGAACGCAATCACGGTCGACACGAGCGCCAGTAGGAAAATATTCGACCAGACTGCCGGCCCTCTTGGGACAAATAGCTCGCCGGCCAGAAGAGCCGCCGCCACAAACGAGATTGCTGCTCCAACTATCAGTAGGAAAGTCGAGAGCAAGGCAGGTATTCCATCCTGCACGCGCTCGAGAGCCGGCAGATACACTGAGTAGAGCAGAGCCGACCCGAGAGCGAGCATCACACCAACTGGGTTGAGCTTCTCTGCTGGTGTTCCCACCATGATCGTGACACCCACAAGAGCCAGCACCAGAGCGAAAACGCGGATGGGTGTCAGTCTCTCGGTTCCTCGGACAGCTGCGAGTAGCGCTACCCACGCCGGATACGTGTAGAACAAAAAGGCGAGCGGCCCAACCGGTATATACTCGAGTGCGTGAAGGCTCAGGTAGGTAATCAGCGCCTGTCCGACTCCACCTATCAGCATGAGGTAAACGATCCGTTGCCTGCGAAGCGAGCGGATATGCCTTACTTGAGCGACCGCGCCAAGAAGCACTGCTCCCACGACATAACGCCAGGCCATCGCCGTCAGGAGAGGAACGCCGGCGTTCGTGGTCAGAACAGTGAGGACGGATATCGATCCAAAGCTGAGCGCTGATACGACGATCAGCAGTGTGGCGCGGCCGACCGAGATGCCTGAGGATTCCATCGAACGAATGTAGCTTTACCAGATATTCCGGGCCATTTTTTGGACGGTAACGCTCGCTCTCGATCGAACCCGTATCAGATGACCTCTCCAACACTCACCGGACAGCCATCCTCCCCTGCGCCGACAGCGCAGGAAGAATTCAAGGATCTCGGCTTCGGCTCCGAGGTAGCGAGAGGCACACGCCGTCGCCTGTTGAATCGAGATGGGAGTTTCAATGTAATTCTCGATGGGCTCAACCCTCTGTCTTCGCTGAGCCTCTATCACTGGCTGCTCACAATGTCGTGGCCGCGGTTCCTCGCCTTCATTACCGGCTCCTATATCGCCATCAACGGTCTCTTCGCGTTTGCATTTGTCCTCCTTGGACCAGATGCGCTTCAATCGAGTGCGGGGAGTTTCTCAGGGCAGCCGTTCTATCGGGCGTTCTTCTTCAGCGTTGACACGTTTGCTACGATCGGCTACGGCAATATCATCCCCGTCGGGGTCGCGGCGAACATCCTTGTGACTATCGAGGCACTCCTGAACATCGTCGGCGTTGCACTCGCCACCGGGTTGATGTTTGCCCGTTTCTCTCGGCCATCCACGAGAATCATTTACAGTCGCAATGCCATCGTCGCGCCTTATCGTGACAAGACCGCTCTCGAGTTTCGAATCGCCAACGCCAGGCGAAATCAGCTGATTGACGTGCAGGTCCAGGCAATTCTCACCAAGGTTGAACGCGTGAGCGGATCTCCCGTACGGAAATTTTACGAGCTCAACCTCGAGCGGAATCGGGTGGTGTTCTTCCCACTGAGCTGGACCGTGGTCCATCCCATCGATTCGGCGAGTCCGATCTGGGGCCTGACGCACGCCGATCTCGTCGACGGCGATGCGGAGCTTCTGGTTCTTCTCATCGGTACCGACGAGACGGTGTCACAGACAGTTCACTCGAGGTCCTCATATCAGGCCGACGAGATCGTGTGGGGCGCGCGATTCATGAACATGTTCATGCGCACCGAATCCGACGGGATTATCGGAATGAATCTGAGCCAGATTCATGACATTGAGCCTGT
>DHJM01000069.1:1108-4443 GCA_002404335.1 Gemmatimonadales bacterium UBA4720 | reverse complement strand
AAGGTTTCACCTGACAGGGCAACCATCCAGGTGAGTGTTCAGACTCGCGCGACAACTGCCGCCGGCGCCGCCGCTGAGAACGCGACCAAGCAGCAGTCGGTTCTTGGAGCGCTTCGAGCGCTTGGATTGGGGAACGATCAGCTATCGACCGTTAACTACAACGTCTATCCTGAGCAGCGTTATGACCAGGGAAAGGAGCCGGTAATCGTCGCCTATAACGTGACGAATACGATTCTCGTCGACGTTCGAAAGTTAGACCAGGTAGGCCCGGTCATCGATGCAGCGCTGTCCCACGGAGCCAACATGATCACGTCGCTTCAGTTTTACGCCTCCAATACCGAGACCGCTCGCAGGGCCGCGATTGCGACGGCAATCGAGAAAGCCCGCTCCGATGCTGAGGCTGCTGCACGTGCCGCACATGGATCTCTTGGCACTCTGCTCGAGATCAATATTGGCGCTTATTCCCCTCCGCCACCGCGCCCGATGATGATGGCTCGCGCAGCGGGCGTCGCACAGGCAGATACGCCAATCAATCCGGGAGAGGAGACCCTCTCCGTCGAAGTCAGCACTCGGTGGAGGTTCATAGCTGGGCAATAGGCTATTTCCACGTGGAACAATCGGATTTTCGTTCCACGTGGAAACCCCTCTTGTCGGTGGATAGATTAGGCGCTGTACCCTCACCGGCATATCGTGGCTCGAATAATCGCAATTGCAAACCAGAAGGGTGGGGTCGGTAAAACGACTACTGCGGTAAACCTTGCTGCGAGTCTCGCTGCTGCTGAACAACGCACGCTCCTCATCGACGCCGATCCACAAGGTAATGCTACAAGCGGCATGGGACTCCAGAGGGAAAACGTTCCCCTCTCTCTTTACGACGTCCTGGTCGGAAACTCAGACCTCAGATCGTCGAGACAGGCTTCCGTGCAGTTCGAGAAACTGGACGTGGTGGGTGCGACCCCTGATTTAGCAGCTGCAGAAGTGGAGCTTGTGGACAAAAGCGACCGCGATCTCGTCATGCGGAACGCGGTCGAATCACTCCGGGGAGACTACGACTTCGTCATAATCGACTGCCCACCTTCACTTGGCCTCATCACGATCAATATGCTGGTAGCAGCTGATGCTCTTCTCATTCCCCTCCAGTGTGAGTACTACGCGCTCGAGGGCCTGTCGCAATTGCTAAACACCGTGCACCGCGTTCAACACAGCGCGAATGAGAAGCTTGGCATCGACGGTGTTCTCCTCACCATGTACGACTCTCGCCTAAATCTCTCGCGACAAGTTGCCGAGGACGCGAGAGAATATTTCGGCCCGAAGGTCTTCAAGAACGTCGTACCAAGAAATGTCCGCCTGGCGGAAGCACCAAGTTTTGGAAAGCCTATCATCCTTTACGATGTCGCCTCCGTGGGAGCACAAGCCTACATGAATGTCGCGAAGGAGTTAATCGAACGAACCGCGCAAGGAGATGACGGTGGCCTCTGAGAAAACACCGCGCCGACTCGGCCGAGGACTCGAAGCGCTACTGGGTAGCGCCACCGGCCTCGCGTCGAGCGATGACGGCGCGCTGAAATCCATCCCAATCACGCAGATCGGTCCGAACCCATTTCAGCCACGACAGGCGTTCAACGCCGAGGATCTTGGCGAGTTGCAGGAGAGTCTTAAGGCGAGCGGACTTCTACAGCCGATAACTGTTCGCCGCCGGCCCGGCAAGGATGGATTCGAGCTCATCGCCGGTGAGCGCCGCTTGCGCGCTGCCACAAAGCTTGGCTGGAAAGAGATACCTGCCATCATCAAGGAGATCGACGACAAGACGATCCTCACCCTGGCACTCGTCGAAAACCTTCAGCGGACTGACCTCAATCCGATCGAAGAAGGAGAAGGATATCATCAACTGTCGCGGGAGTTTGGGCTGACTCAGCAACAGATCGCTGAAACGGTCGGAAAGGACCGCACGACGATCGCGAACATGCTGCGACTTCTTCAATTGCCTGAGTCCGTGAGAAAACTCCTTCAGGCAGGGCATCTCACGATGGGCCACGCGAAAGTCCTGCTCGGCCTCGAGGATCCCGACAAGATTGCGAGCCTCGCGCACGAAATCGTCAAAGAGGGCCTGACTGTGCGTGAGGTTGAACAACGACTTCGTGCAGTTGTCGGGACTAGAACTGGGAAGAAGGCAGGACGTCCGAGGGCTGTAGATCGACAGTCGCCAGAGCTGAAGCGAATCGAAGATCGCTTGCGCCGTTTCCTTCAAACCGACGCGGCGATTAAGATCGGATCCCGCAATAGGGGAACGTTGACAGTTCACTTTTATTCGGCCGACGACCTGGAAAGACTGCTCGAGCTACTGGGAGTTCCTGACTAATCAACAGAGTTATGAACCTTAGCTGCAACCCCTTGGTATATAATGAGTTAGCTTGGTAGAACTCCCATTGAATCTTTGGTTCTCCACACAAATATATGCCGGCTTTTGATGACGACAATTCATGAAATATCGGGGTACGCAGACGATCTCCTGGAGACTGAAACGACCCCAGACTATCCCAGCGCTTTGAACGGTCTCCAACTGGAGAATCGGTCAGAAATCGCGGGAATTGCAGCGGCAGTGGATCTCTCGACCCGAGCCATAAATGGGGCTATTTCGCACAAGGCCAATCTGCTTGTCGTTCACCATGGAATGTTTTGGGACGGTCCTAATCCACTCAGAGGGCCTTCGTACAGAAGACTCAGACTTCTGATCGAGAATGATATCGCCGTCTATTCATCCCACTTGCCGCTCGATCGGCATCCAACACTTGGCAACAACGTGTTGCTCGCAAAGCAGTTGGGCCTTACACCAAACGCGCCCTTCGCTGGATTCAAGGGAATCTTCATCGGCGTGAGTGGGGAGTGTGAGATCGAGACTATCTCTCTGGTTGAGCGAGCTCGGAAATTCGTGAAGGATTACGGAAGCGAGGTACGAGCGACGCCAATCGGAAGGGGCCGCCAAACGAAGCGATGGGCAATCTGCACCGGCGCCGGTGCGTCGACCGAAACTCTCAAGGAAGTACGCGAGATGAAAATCGACACCCTCATCGTTGGTGAGGGGCCGCATTGGACCGCTGTCTACGCTGAGGAGACCGAGCTCACGATCATCTATGCGGGACACTACGCAACTGAGACGCTTGGAGTCCGCGCGCTAGCGGAGCATCTCGGAAAGAGATACGGCATTCCATCTAGTTTTGTCAGCGCACCAACGGGCCTTTAGTTAACTGTCTCTGCATTGAGCGACCGTAGGGAGATCAGCAATCTGTGTAGGCGCTTTTCCACGTAGCGCGCCACTGGCCATTACCGGTTCGCTC
>DHJM01000069.1:0-958 GCA_002404335.1 Gemmatimonadales bacterium UBA4720 | reverse complement strand
CTTGCCACTCCGATCTCCACCGCGGTCAGAACCTCCGTCGCTTGCGTGGATTCTTCGGCGCCGGCCGTTCTGTTGTAGTAACCGAGATTGTACTTGCCGCCCACCCTCGCCAGTCGTTCACCGATAAGGAGGAGATGCTCGAGTCTGGGGTTCGCCTCCTCGTTCACGCTTCGCACCACATCCGCGATCACTACGTCGACCGAATCCAGACGGAACGTGTACGCTGAACGCACTCTGAACGGAAGTCCTCTGAACGTCGGATCCGCGGCGAAAGGCAGGGTTGCGGCTGTCTGCGCAAGAGACGCAGCGAGCGCCGCTGAATCCGCGCTCGGCATCGCTTCGATTGAGTCAAGCATGATCGCATAAACATGTCCGCTTGCAAACCCAACTCGCCAGTTTGAACGCGCCGCCTGAAGTTTGGCCACAGGCCAGGAGTAACACTCCTGCTTCGTACCACCTGAGGAAAGTGGTAACGCGGCAACGGGCGCTCCGATTCTCCCACCTCTTCCAAACAGATCGAACGTAAGACCTGAAATTGGCGGACTGATGCCCTGAAACGACGCGACGGTGCTGTCGGTTGCTTCGGGAAGCACGACCCCAACGCTATCCCCGCTGCTTCCAATGGCGACGATCATCATCGGCCCGGCATCCGAATCCCAATTCGTATTCCGCAACGGGCTCGAGGGATAAACCGGAGGGAGCGATGCTCCAGCGGAGTCGGTTTTGTCTTGCCCCTTGTCCCGACACGTGACCGTGCTGACAACCAGCAGTATCGGAAGGGCGAGGCGAGCCGCACGAAGCATCATAGGGGGTAATTTGTCGTCGACTACCTACAGCGTCGAGAGTACGTACTGCCTGCTACGTCACCATACGTATTTGAGTGCCGACGCCGGCGGGTGTAGAGTACACGCGTGGGAGCCCACTGCAAAGAGGCTAACAATGGAAGCGGTGACAAGGG
>DHJM01000019.1:45739-53555 GCA_002404335.1 Gemmatimonadales bacterium UBA4720 | reverse complement strand
CGCAGGTGGCAATAGGTCGTTGAAGGGCTTAATTTTAGGGGGCCGTCGTGTGTCACACGCCGGCCTCTTTTTTCTGCGCCGCCAGCCAGTGAACCGGCACGTCGGCTTGCCTGTGCTCACCGCCAGTCCCTGCTGAATGCCAACTCCTACCGACTATCTGAAGAAAGGGGCTCTCCGCGTAATCGAACCGGCGATCAGCTTGCTGGCGCGCAACAACGTCAGCCCCAACGCGATCACGACCGTCGGAACTCTGCTGACGGTGGCGGCGGGCGTCGTCTACGCGACCGGCCACATCATGACGGCGGGCTGGATCATGGCGGGGACAGCTTTCTTCGATGTGGTGGATGGCGAGGTGGCGAGAAGAACAGGGCGATGCACGGTGTTTGGCGCGTTCTACGATTCTACGCTCGACCGGGTTGGAGACGGCGCGCTGATGGCAGGGTTCACTGTCTTCTACGCGACCAATCCGCTACACCACAACCTCTACATGATGGTGGTGTCCCTCCTCGGGATCATCGGGACGTTTCTAGTCTCTTATACCCGCGCGCGGGCCGAATCGCTCGGAATCGATGCGAAGGTCGGAGTGATGCAGCGCCCCGAGCGCATTGTGCTCCTGTCGGCCCCCCAGGCGCTGTTCGGCCTTTTCTGGAATGGCTGGGTGCTCATCGCCATCATCATCCTTCTCACAGTCACGGCGTGGATCACCGCCGTGCAAAGGATCGCGTTCGTCCGTCGTAACACGAGGCATGCGGACAACAAGCCGATCCGGATCGTCAGCGATCCAGCTTCACCCACCCCTTCCACGACCCCGGCGACAACGTCGGGCATGCCGGCCCCGCGCCGAGCGCAATCTTAATCAAAACGGAGAAAGAAATTGGCCAGATCGTCCTCTGGTGACTCGCCTAAATCGATAGCACCGGCGACGGGCCGGCTCGGCATTCTTACGCCCGGGCTCGGCGCAGTCGCGACAACATTCATGGCCGGGGTGGAGAGCATCCGGCGCGGCCGTTCCAAGCCGATCGGATCGCTGACGCAGATGGCGACGATCCGGCTGGGGAAGCGCACCGACAAGCGCGCTCCGCTGATCAAGGATTTCGTTCCGCTCGCCAAGCTCGATGACATCGTGTTCGGCGCCTGGGATCCGATTCCCGACGACGCGCTGACGGCGGCGAAAAAAGCCGGCGTGCTCGAGGATCGGGACATCGACCCGATTGCGGATTTCCTGAAAGCCATCAAACCGATGCCGGCGGTGTTCGACAACAAGTACGTCACCCGAATTCACGGAACGAACGTGAAGAAAGGCAAGACGAAGCGCGACCTGGCCGAGCAGCTCAGGCAGGACATGCGCGATTTCAAGGCGAAGAACAAGTGCGATCGGCTCGTCATCGTGTGGTGCGCATCGACCGAGATCTACATCAAGGCTGGACCGCAGCACGCGACGCTCGAGCAGTTCGAGAAGGCGATGGAGAAGAACGACGACGCGATCGCGCCGTCGATGCTGTACGCCTACGCGGCGATCATGGAGGGCATCCCCTTCTGCATGGGCGCCCCCAACCTGTGCGTCGATACGCCGGCGCTGATCAAGCTCGCCCAGGACAAAGGCGTCCCGATTTCGGGAAAGGATTTCAAGACGGGCCAGACGTGGATGAAGACCATCGTGGCGCCCGGGCTCAAGGCGCGCATGCTCGGCCTCAGGGGATGGTATTCGACCAACATCCTGGGCAACCGGGACGGAGAGGTGTTGGATGATCCTCAGTCGTTCAAGACGAAGGAGGAGTCGAAGCTCAGCGTCCTGCACACGATTCTGCAGCCCGATCTTTACCCGGACCTGTACAAGGATTTCACCCATGTAGTCCGCATCAACTATTACCCGCCGCGCGGGGACAACAAGGAAGGCTGGGACAACATCGACATCGTCGGGTGGATGAACTACCCGATGCAGATCAAGATCAACTTCCTCTGCCGCGACTCGATTCTCGCCGCCCCGATCGTGCTCGATCTCGCGCTCTTCTCTGACTTCGCGCACCGCGCCGGCATGAAAGGAATCCAGGAATGGCTGTCGTTCTATTACAAGAGCCCGATGACCGCGCCGGGTCTGGAGCCCGAGCACGATCTTTTCATCCAGCAGACGAAGCTGAAGAACACGCTCAGGCATCTCATGGGTGAGGATCAGATCACGCACCTCGGCCTGGAGTATTACGCGTGATACTTCGCCGTGTCGCGTTCGTGTCCGCGCTGGCGGCGGCTCTAACGAGTTGCGGCTCGAGTCCGAAAGTCCTGGAGCTCAGACTGTGGTCGGATAACTACGCGTTCAGGGTAACTGTGGATCCGATGCCGCCGAGGGCGCTCGAGCCGATCGCCTATCGCGTGGTGGTGCAGGACATCAAGACGCACCAGCCAATCGAGACCGGGGAAGGCAGAATTTTCGCGACGAGCGCGGACCGCGCCAACACCAGCGACGGTTTCAAGAAGGAAAAAGAGCTCGGTACCTACTCGGGAAAGCTGTTTTATGCGACGAGCGGGGACTGGGCCGCGGCGATTCAGTTCCGCCGCGAGAAGAATCCGCGCTTGCCGCTGGAGCGCGTCGACTGGATTCAGACGGTCCGCACCGCAAGTGAGCCGGGGACCTGATTCTAATATGCGTCATTTTTTCAGAACACAGCTTACGCCGGTGGATGTATTGCGTATCGCGGACGAATTCTTTCCCGAGATCGGGATGGAGCGCAGCGGGCATACCTCCCGCTCCCGAACGTTCGCCGGGGCCCTCGGCACGCTGCAGCTGAGCGTGCGCAAGGAAGGCGGCCACTACACGTTCGCCGAGATTGCGACGGATCAGACGGGGGAGAGCCGCCTCGACCGCAACGCGAAGAAGTTCTTCGTCACGCTGCACAAGGCGGGGGATCCTCGCCACCGCATCGAAGCGGCTTACTAACATGGCACGGCTGGGTACCGCCACGTGCTTCCGCAGACGTCGGACATAGTCGTCGCGCTCAGTAAGCTTGCCGCCTACTGATGGCGTCACCGGAGCTGGATCGCGGGGAGATCATCGCGCGCAACCTCGGTGTCGGTTGCCTAACGACGTTCGCGGGTTTTTTCAGCGGCGGAATGTTCGCGGTGCTGATCGCAAAGTTTGTCGGGAGCATGCGGGGGTGTAGGCCCTTCGAGGGTCTTCCGGCGTGCAATTGGTGGGTGTATGCTGGTATTGGGGCGGTTGTTGGCGCATTGACGCTGCCCGTTCTGGCATTGAGACGGCTGAATCGAAAAATCCCGAACGAATAGGCGAACCAGGGAGAAGCGGTGGCACGAGTAGACATCATCATGCCGCAGATGGGCGAGTCGATTGTCGAGGGCACGCTTTCGAAGTGGCTGAAGAAAGTGGGCGACGAGGTGAAGCGCGACGAACCGATCTTCGAGATCTCGACTGACAAGGTCGACGCGGAAATCCCGGCGCCGGCCGCCGGCGTGCTGGCCGAGATAATCGTGAAGGAAGGGGAGACGGTGGCGGTGCAGACGGTCGTCGCGCGGCTCGAAACCGAAAAGGGCGCAGCTCTCGGAACCCCAGCGTCATCGCCCGCCCCCCAACGGGAAGCTAGCCCCGCTGGAGCTCCGGCGCGTCAGCAACCGCCCGCTCCCGCCATCGCCGCATCACACTCCGGGAACGGCAACTCCTTCGAGGATCGTGTCCGCACAAAATCCTCCCCACTCGTCCGAAAGATTGCGGCCGAGCACGGGGTGAACATCGCGTCCCTCGAAGGCTCAGGCGTCGCTGGCCGCGTGACCAAGCGCGACATACTTGGCTTCATCGAGTCGGGCGCGTCCACTACGATCGCGACGCCGGGAGCTCGCACCGGCGGGGCGCCTGGCGGCCACACACTGCCGCTGCCCGAGCCCTGGCCGGGCGACGTCGTCGAGCCGATGTCCAAGATGCGCGCGCTCATCAGCGACCACATGGTCGCATCCCGACAAACGTCGGCGCACGTTACGTCGTTCATCGAGATCGACTTCACTCGCGTCGCGCGCATTCGCGCGAAGAATCGCGCCGAGTTCGAGGCCACTACCGGGCAGAAGCTGACCTACATGCCCTTCATCATTAAGTCGGTGTGCCAGGGGCTGCAGGCGTTCCCGGTGATGAACTCGTCGGTGTCCGGCAAGAACGTCATCTATAGAAAGCAGATCAACATCGGTGTCGCCGTCGCGCTCGAGTGGGGACTCATCGTGCCGGTCATCAGGCACGCCGACGATCTCTCGCTCTCCGGCATCACCCGGGTGCTCAACGATCTGGCCGCGCGCGCCAGAGCCAAGAAGCTCTCTCCCGAAGAGGTTCAGGAGGGAACTTTCACCATTACGAATCCCGGGGTCTTCGGCTCCCTGATGGGAACGCCGATCATCAATCAGCCGCAGGTCGCCATTCTCGGGGTCGGCGCTATCGAGAAGCGACCAAAGATCCTTCCCGGCACAGATGGCGAGGACACGATCGCGATTCGTACCTGTGCTTATTTTTCAATATCATTCGATCACCGTGTGATCGACGGGGCAATAGCGGATCAGTTCCTCGCCTTCGTGAAGAAAACGATCGAAACATTTCCGGAGACCGGACTCTAAGATGCCCAAGGCTCTCACGATTCAGCGCTCGACGGTTCCTTCGACCGAGCGCGCAAACTACACGAAACGACTCAAGACGCTGCACTCGCACTACGCGGCCCTAAACTGCCGCTTCTGGGTGTTCGAGGAGACGTCGCTCCCGGGAGCGTTCATAGAATTCACGGAAGCCGACGACGAGCAGACGCTCACTACCGCGCACGCCAGCGCTCCGCACAAGACACTGGATCCATCGCGGGTGTATCAGGAGGTACAGCTTTAAGATGCCGGCACGCTCGCTTCAGGTAGACGGTCACAAATGGGACATCCATCCCTCCGGTTACATCACCCAGTACACACAGGATGAGTACGCATTGATATTCTCGCGGGGCGCTGGAAAGGAGCGCGAAGTTCGCGTCACGCGCTATTCGCCACAGGGCACTCGCTCGCGCGAGCAGGCGTTCGCCGAGTTGTCAGATGCGCAGCTGAAGGAGCTCTTCGAGCAGTCTCAGCCGAGCTTTACTTCGCCTGAGGCCGGTTACGAGCGGTGAGCGCGGATGCGGGCCGGCCGGCGTTCGTCGACCTGCACACTCACTCGACCGCCTCTGACGGCACCCTCGCTCCCGAGGGAGTGATCGAGGCCGCCAAGCGCTGCGGACTGACTGCGCTAGCGCTCACAGATCACGACACGATCGATGGAGTTCACGCGGCGCGCGCCGAGGGTGACCGACTGGGCGTTCGCGTAATTGCCGGAGTGGAGCTGAGCGCGTTTCAGGACGAGCACGAGGTCCACCTGCTGGCCCTCCACCTCACCCACCTGGAGGCTTTGGAGAAGCGTCTCAGCGAGCTGCGCGCATCGCGTTATACCCGCGCCCAGAAGATCGTGGAAAAACTCAACGCGCTCGGGATACCGCTCACGCTGGATGAGGTGCTTCAGCAATCCAACGGCGGCGCCGTCGGACGTCCACACGTTGCGCGCGCACTGATCGCGCGCGGCGCGGTCCACGATTTTCGGGATGCGTTCGTGAAATACCTCGGCAACGCCGGGAGCGCGTTCGTCGCCAAGGAGCACTTCTCGATCGAGGATGCGATCGCGATCGCGCATGAGGCCGGCGCGCTGGCGATCTGGGCGCATCCAGGTGACGGCGGGAGGCGCGAGAGGCTCGAGCGCCTGATCGCGGCGGGACTCGACGGTCTGGAAATAAGGCATCCCAGCCATTCGTCTGAAGACATCAAGCGGCTTCAGGCGCTCGCTGATTTCTTCAACCTCGTGCCGAGCGGTGGATCGGACTGGCACGGAGCCCCCGACGGATCGCGCCGCCTCGGAATCATGAACATTCCCGCCGAGTGGTTGCAGCAGCAAGATGAGCGGGTCGCGTCGGTCGCATCTGCGGCGAGCGCAGCGAGGACCGATTAATGGAACTGGATGGTCGGGTTGGGCTCGTCACCGGCGCGGGGTCGCGAGTAGGGCGCGTGATTGCACTCGCGCTCGGCAAGGCCGGAATGCGCGTCGGCGTCCACTACTCGGGGTCGCAAAAGGGAGCGCGCCAGACCGTCGAGGAAATAATCGCGGCGGGGAGCGACGCGGTCTCACTCCCGGGTGATCTGACTGATCCCGCGACCGCCCCGAGACTCATCGAGCACACCATGAAGATGTTTGGGGAGCTCGACGTTCTCGTCAATTCGGCGGCAGTGATGCTGCGGACACCGGTGGGCGAAGTCCTGGTCGAGGACTGGGACGCAATGTTCGCGCTGAATCTGCGCGCGCCATTCTTCCTGTGTCAGGCGGCGGCGCGAGTGATGGGGGAGCGGGGTGGGGCGATTGTGAACATCGCCGACCTGGCCGCGTTCGAGACCTGGAGAGGATACATCCCGCACTCGATCACCAAAGCGGGCATCGTGCAGATGACGCGCGGACTCGCCCACGCGCTCGCACCCAGGATCCGCGTCAATGCGGTCGCTCCGGGGCCCGTGCTGCTGCCGGACGGATGGACCCAGGAGCAAGCCGACAAACTCATCGCAACCACGCCGCTCGGAAGGCTGGGCAGCCCCGACGATGTGGCGCAGGCGGTGCTCTATCTGCTTACCGCCGATTACGTGACGGGCGAGACGATCATCGTCGACGGAGGCCGTCACGTTCGCTACTGACGGCCCGAAGCCATTCGCCCTCGCGGTATATTTCACCAGTAGAGTGTTTCCGAAGTAACAGTTCCTTTCAGGTGAATCGTTTGGCGACAGTGCGTGAATACGACGTTGTCATTGTGGGGGCCGGGCCGGCGGGAATGACGGCGGCGCTCTACACGGGTCGCGCCATGCTGCGGACCGCGGTCATAGAGCGCGGGTTTCCTGGTGGAGAGCTGCTGAACACCGAGTACCTCGATGACGTGATTGGTTTTCCGAAGATCCTCGGGTACGAGCTGGCGGAGAAGTTCGCCGCTCACGCCAAGCAGTTCGGCGCGGAGTTCTTCGAGACCATGACGGTGACATCGGTGACGAAAATGCCCGATGGGTATTTTCACACGGAGACCGACAACGGCGATGTCTTTCGCTCGCCGGCAGCGATCGTGACCGCCGGCGGAACTCCGATCAAGCTCGGGATTCCGGGCGAGCTGGAGTACGCGGGCAAGGGAGTGTCGTACTGCGCGATCTGCGACGCCGCATTCTTCAAGCAGCAGGTCGTGGCGGTCGTCGGAGGGGGCGATGCCGCGGTCGAGGAGGCCGATTTCCTGACGCGGTACGCGAGCAAGGTGTACCTGATTCACCGGCGCAACGAGTTCAGGGCCTCCAAGATTCTGCAGAAGCACGTGTTCGAGAATCCGAAGATCGAAGTAATCTGGGACACGATCGCGGAGAAGGTCGAGGGCGATCCGCAGGAAGGGATGACCGGCCTCCACCTGCACAATCTCGTGGCGCAGGAGAGGACGTTCCTCAAGGCGACGGGTCTGTTCATCTTCGTCGGGTTCCGCCCGAACACGGGGGTGATTGCCGGGCACTTCGACCACGACGTGATGGGGTACGTGCTCACCGACAGCGCGATGATGTCCTCGATCCCGGGGCTCTTCATTGCCGGCGATCTGAGGGCGCAGCTGACGCGTCAGGTCACAACGGCGTCGGGCGATGCGACGACGGCGGCTATAGCGGCGGACAAATACATCACGCGCTTCAAGGAGACGGAGCGCGATGGCACGGGCGAGCCAACACGGGAGGCGGTGGAGAGCTCCCACACCAGCGGTGGCGG
>DHJM01000019.1:42652-45598 GCA_002404335.1 Gemmatimonadales bacterium UBA4720 | reverse complement strand
CGTCCAGACTCTCACCGTCGGCGCGTTCCAGGAGAATTGCTACCTGGTGGTGGACGATCGCTCGAACCGGGCGGTGATAGTCGATCCGGGGAGTGAGGGTGAGCGGCTCGTTGAGGCAATCGAGCGTTCTGGGGCGACGCTCGAGGCGATCTGGGTTACTCACGCCCACGTGGATCATGTCGGAGCGATCGCTTCGGTGAGACGGAAATGGGATGTGCCGATCTATCTGCATCCGCTCGACCGCCGACTGTACGAGGCCGCTGGACGGCAGGCGGAGGTATATGGCGTTCCGTTCGAAGAGCCGCCGACCCCGGACCATGAGTTCGCGGATGGCCAGCATATCAAGGTCGGGGACGCCGAGATGACGGTGTTGCACGCGCCCGGACACGCTCCCGGTCACGTCGTCATCCACGGCAACGGAATCGCGCTGGTTGGCGACTGCCTGTTCGCGGGATCCATCGGCAGAACGGATCTGCCGTTCTCGAATCCGCCGCAGCTCGCCGCATCGCTCGAAAAAATATCGGCGCTCGCTCCCGAGACGGTGGTTTATCCCGGGCATGGGATGGAGACGACGATCGGGCAGGAGCGCCTGTCGAATCCGTTTCTGAACGGCACCGCGCGCATTGTGGGACGCTAACTTGGATCTTCACAGCCAACGACCATGAGCGACAACACTCGCACCGAGAAGGATCCGCTGGGCAGTCTCGAGGTTCCCGCCGATGCGCTTTACGGCGTGCAGACTTTGCGCGCGGTCCAGAATTTTCCAATCAGTGGGCTCGGGCCCTTGCCGGCCTTCATCGACGCGACGGTGCGGATAAAGCGCGCGGCTGCGCTGACGCACAAGGAAACGGGGCGGCTCGACCCGAAGATCGCCGACGCGATCGTGAAGGCGGCCGATGAAGTTCTCGCCGGCAAGCACCGCGAGCATTTCGTCGTCGATGTTTACCAGGCGGGCGCGGGCACGTCGCACAACATGAACATCAACGAAGTGCTGGCGAACCGCGCCAACGAGATTCTCGCGGCCAAGCGTGGCGCATACGCGCCGGTTCATCCGAACGATCACGTCAACATGGCGCAGTCGACGAACGACGTGATACCCACCGCGATCCGTCTCGCCTGTCTGAGCGAGCTTGGCGGTCTGGAGAAGGCGTTCGCGGGACTCGCAAAGGAGTTCGAGAAGAAGGGGAAGGAGTTCGACGACGTACTGAAATCCGGCCGCACCCATCTTCAGGACGCGATGCCGATCAGACTCGGACAGGAGCTCGATGCCTACGCCGGATCATTGCGGCGCGGGCTCAAGCGCGTGGTGGAAGCAGCCGACTATCTGCGTGATCTTGGGATCGGTGGCAGCGCCGTCGGGACGGGGGTGAACGTCGAGCCGGAATATCCCAGGCTCATGGTCAAACACCTCCGCGAATCCGCGAAAGTGGAGCTGCGCGAGGGGAAGGACCGGATCCAGCTGATGCAGAGCATGGGCGATGTCGCCGGATTCAGCTCGCAGCTCAAGGTCCTGGCGCTCGATCTCAGCAAGATTGCGAGCGATTTGCGCCTGCTCGCCAGCGGACCGCGCACGGGCCTCGACGAGATCCGTCTGCCGGCCGTGCAGCCGGGCTCATCCATAATGCCCGGCAAGGTGAATCCTTCGGTCCCGGAGATGGTGAACCAGGTCTGCTTCCAGGTGATCGGCAACGACGCGTGCGTTAGCGTCGCCACCGAGCACGGCCAGCTCGAGCTCAACGTCATGATGCCCGTGATCGCTCACAACGTGCTGTTCTCGATGATGATTCTCCGGAACTCGGCGCGTGTTTTCGCGGAGAAAACGGTGAAGGGAATTGAGGCGAACGCGGAGCAGTGCCGATACTGGCTCGAGCGCTCGGCCGCGCTGGCGACGGCGCTCGCGCCGCAGATCGGCTACGCGCGCGCCGCCGAGATCAGCAAGCAGTCCGTGAAGGAGAACGTGCTGATCCGGGATCTTGTGAAGCGGGAGAAGGTGCTGCCCGACAAGGAGATCGATGAGGTGCTCGATCTCAGGAAAATGACGGAGATCGGGGTTCCTGGGGGCAAGCACGGAGGCACTTCGGCGGGGTAAAACAAAAACTGCGAAAGAACGGGGTGGGAGGCGTCAGAGGCATAGATACCTGGCAACTGCGCCTCTGATGCCTCCAACCCCGTTCAGTTGCAGTTATCGCCCAATGATGGCCGCCGTGCCGCCCCTCCCCTTGTCTCACCAGGCCTGAAACCCTATCCTGAGTGCATGCGGATAACGACCTGGGCAGAGTACGGCGTGATTTGCGCTCTCAACCTTGCCAAGCGCACCGATCTTGGACCGGTGAACGGGCGGGAGATCGCGCGGCAAGAACGCCTTCCCGCCGACTACGTCGAACAGATTCTCCTGAGGCTTCGGCGCGCCGGCGTCATCGCGAGCACGCGGGGCGCGAGGGGCGGATACGTTCTGGCACGGCCGCCGGCTGAGATTTCCATCAGGGACGTGATCCACGCCTCGGAGCTGGAGACGTTCGATCTCCACTGCGTGAGTCATCCGGTCGAGGAAGAGCGCTGCTCCGCGTCGCACAACTGCAGCATCAGACCCGTGTGGGTGATGTTGCAGCACCGAATCGACGACGTGCTGCAGGGTGTGAGTCTCGCCGACCTCATGCACGACGAGCCGACGGTGCGCGAGCGGGTGGGTTTGCCGAGCGTGGAGCGAAGTGGACCGGAGAAAGCCGGTCTCCCGATTCTAGAGACCGTCTAGATTTCCAGACCGGATGCGGAAACGGCGCGCCTGACTGAGCAGACGCGCCGTTCTTTTTTATGTGCCGAAGGGGGGACTCGAACCCCCACGGGCTTGCACCCACTGGCTCCTGAAGCCAGCGCGTCTACCAGTTCCACCACTCCGGCATGTTCTGCTCCGAAGATAGAAACTGAGGATAGTGAAGTCAACGCGAA
>DHJM01000019.1:39207-42590 GCA_002404335.1 Gemmatimonadales bacterium UBA4720 | reverse complement strand
ATAGTGAAGTCAACGCGAACGCTTTCCCAGCATCGTTGTTGCGTCTAACTTGAGCACGAAGTCAAATGGCAGAGACAGTCGAGAAGGATGCGAAAGAGTCGATCGCGCGGAACAAACGCGCGAGACACGACTACCACATCATCGACACCTGGGAAGCGGGCATGGTTCTGACCGGCAGCGAGGTCAAGTCGCTTCGGAATGGAAAGGCCAACATCTCTGATTCCTACGCGATCGTTAAGGATGGAGAGGTTTTCCTGCTCAATCTGCACATATCGCCTTACGAACAGGCGAGCTACTACAATCACGAGCCCACGAGGACGCGGAAGCTCCTGCTGCATCGAAAGGAGATCCGCAAGATGATCGGCGCCGTCGAGCGTCAGGGGCTGACGCTGATTCCGCTGGAGCTCTACTTCAAGCGCGGAAAAGCGAAAGTCGCGCTCGCCCTCGGCAAGGGCAAGAAGCTCTACGACAAGCGCGCGGATGAGAAGCGCCGCGACGACGAGCGCGACATGCAGCGCGCGGTTCGCACTCGATGATCGCCTTCCTTCTCGCGGCGCAGATCGCCGCCACGCCCGCTCCGACGTTCATCATCGTGCGCGACGGGCAGACCACGACACAGGTTCCCGTCACTATCTACGACGGTGAGCCGTGCGTCCGCGCCGACCTGCTGATGAGGGCGATGAAGGGGATGCTGATCACCGGCACCAACCTCCACTTCACGCTGGCGCTGCCGCGCGCCCGTCTGGACCTGATCGACGGGATTCCATTCGCCAAATTCGATACGCTGACGGTGCCGCTCACGCGCGCGCCGCGGGCGCGCGGAGGACAGCTGTACTTGCCGTTTCAGTTCGTGAGCGAAGTGATACCTCGCTACGGCGGAGGTTACAGCTATGACGTCGCGCAGGGCGAGCTACGTACTTCCGCGTTGACCGCTGTCGGTCGCGCACCGCCGCCGAGGGTGACCGCCACTTCGCCGCCGACGGTCGCCGCGGCGTCACCAGTCCGAACCCGGGCCGCGCCCAGGAGCGCCCCGAAAGTAGTAGTCATTGATGCGGGCCACGGCGGACCCGATCGCGGGATGATCGGCCCAATCGGCACTCCGCAGTGGTTCACCGAGAAGGACGTAACACTATCGGTCGCCAAGAAGCTCGAAACCGTGCTTCGCGCCCGCGGGTACGATGTCCTGATGACGCGGACGACAGATACCCTGATTGCTCTTTCCGATCGCGGCCGCATCGCCAACAGCAACCACGGCGACGTGTTCATCTCGATCCATTGCAATGCGCCGGGAAGCAACACGGCGGCGGGCGCACGAGAGCGCGGGTTCGAGACTTACTTTCTGGCCGAGGCGAAGACAGAGGACGAGCGGCGCGTCCAGGACATGGAAAACGAATCGGTGAAGTTCGAGACCGGGGCCAACGCGCCGAAGGGCGATCCCCTCAACTTCATCATCACCGACATGGCGCAGAACGAGCACCTGCGCGAATCGAGCGATCTGGCCCAGACTATCCAGCAGGGCCTGATCGACGTGCATCCCGGCCCGAACCGCGGGGTACAGCAGGCAAACTTCGCGGTGCTGCGCGGGTCGTACATGCCGGCGGTGCTGGTCGAGATCGGGTTCGGCAGCAACCAATCGGAGGCGACGTATCTGAGCGACCAGGCCAATCAGCGCGCGTTGGCGAGAAACATCGCGGAGTCGGTGATCGCGTACCTCCAGCATTACGATTCCCGAATTGGAGGCGCTCGGTAGCGGTGACTCCTTCCGCGCTTGCAGTCACCGCCGCGGGAATCGAATTTCAAAATCCGGTGTTGCTTGCCGCTGGCACTGCCGCCTACGGGCGCGAGCTCGCGCGGGTGATCGATCTCGACGCGCTGGGAGGTCTCGTCACGAAGGCCGTGAGTGTGGAGCGGCGTCACGGAGCGCGAGCACCGCGCGTCGCTGAGTTCGAAGGCGGCATGATCAACGCCGTGGGGCTCGCCAATCCCGGCGTCGAGGAGGTGAAGGCCGAGCATCTCCCCTGGCTCGCGACAAACCTGCGACGGGCGAGAGTCCTAGTGAACGTGGTGGGGAATCAGGTGGAGGAGTTCGCCACCGTGGTGTCGATGCTCGACGATTCGCCCGCAGTCTCCGGTTACGAGCTGAACGTGAGCTGCCCCAACGTGAGAGCGGGCGGGCTGGAGTTCGGGGCCGATCCGAAATCGCTCACGGACGTCGTGAGCAGAGCACGCAAGGCAACGCGAAGGCCGATCTTCGTCAAGCTGTCGCCGACTTTGCAGGACATAGGGCGGAGCGCGCAAACCGCGGCCGATGCGGGCGCCGACGGGATCTCGGTGGTGAACACATTGCCCGGCCTCCTGATCGACGTCGACACGCGGAAACCGGCGCTCGGATTCGGCACCGGCGGCGTCAGCGGCCCCGGACTGCTGCCCGTCGGCGTCCTGGCGACGCATAAGGTCGCGAAAGCCGTGCGTCTGCCGGTGATCGGCGTGGGAGGAATATCCGCGGCGACAGATATCGTTCAGTACGTGATTGCCGGCGCGTCCCTTGTCGCGATCGGCACGGCCGCAATGCAGCAGCCCAGACTTCCCGAGAAGCTCGTCGCCGAGCTCGAGCGCTGGTGCAAAGAGAAGGGTGTAACTTCGTTGAGCGATCTTCGCGGATCTCTACAGTGGGAGAACTGACGTGACGCCTCATCAGCGACCTGCGGCAACGCGACCCAAACCCGCGATGCGGAGCGCGCCGGCAAGCTCGCGGCGGCCGATTCCGATCGTGGCGCTCGATTTTCCTCGCGCCGATCTCGCGCTGGCGATGGTCGAGCGGCTGGGTGACGCGTGCAATTTCTACAAGGTCGGGGGCGAGCTTTTCACCGCCGCTGGCCCCCAGGTCGTTCAGACGCTCCGCGCACTGGGCAAGGACGTTTTTCTCGATCTCAAGCTTCACGACATCCCGAACACGGTCAAAGGCGCGGCCCGGAGCGCCGCCTCGATCGGGGCCAAGCTTCTGACGGTTCACACGACCGGGGGTCGCGACATGATCGAGGCGGCGGTCGAGGGAGCAGGCCCGACCTGTGGCGTCCTCGGCGTGACGATTCTCACTTCGCTCGACGCCGCGATGCTCCGGAGTGCCTGGGGCCGGAAGTCGCTCGAGGTATACGGCGAGGTTCTCCGTCTCGCCGGAGACTGCGCGGCTGTAGGCGCCCACGGGGTGGTCTGCAGCGGGCTCGAGGCGCAGAAAATCGGGGCGAAGTACGGCGACAAGCTGAAGCTCCTCGTTCCCGGGATCCGGCCGGCTGGCGCAAGAACCGACGACCAGAAGCGGACCGTTACGGCAGCCGAGGCGGCAAAGGCCGGGGCGAACTACATCGTGCTTGGTCGGATGATCA
>DHJM01000019.1:38111-39126 GCA_002404335.1 Gemmatimonadales bacterium UBA4720 | reverse complement strand
CAGCCCTCCTAACCCGCTCTCCCGTCACACTTTGACCCCGGTCGGTGGGTTGCTTTACCCACGCTGGCCGTGTAATTTCAAAGGCTAACCTCGGAAATTTTTGGAGGGCTTCGGCCCTTTTTGCCCATCAAGTGGGGAGTTGGACGTGAAAGTTCGCAGCAGCGTCAAGCCGATCTGTGAGCACTGCAAGGTCATCAAAAGACAGGGCGTGACTCGCATCATCTGCAAGCGCAATCCAAAACACAAGCAGAAACAGGGCTGATAATGGCACGTATTGCTGGCGTGGATCTCCCGCGCGAAAAGAAGGTCGAGATCGGCCTCACGTACATCTTCGGCATCGGGCGCGCGACGGCTCGAAAGATTCTGGCGTCGACTGGCGTCAACGCCGAGCAGCGCATTCGTGACCTGAACGACACCGATACCAACCGGCTTCGCCAGGCGATCGAGAAGGATATCCGTGTCGAGGGCGCGTTGCGCACCGAGATCGCGATGAACATCAAGCGCCTCATGGACATTGGCAGCTACCGTGGCATCCGTCACCGCCGCGGCCTCCCGGTTCGTGGTCAGCGCACGCACACCAACGCCCGCACGAAGAAGGGCCCACGCCGCGCAATCGCCGGCAAGAAGAAGGTAACGAAGTAACTATGGCTATCGGAAAGAAGGTAAAGCGCATAATCGAGGCGGAAGGAATCGCCCACGTCAGCGCTACGTTCAACAACACCACGATCACGATCACCGACAGTCACGGGAACACAATCTCGTGGGGCTCGTCGGGCAAGGCGGGCTTCAAGGGATCGAAGAAGTCGACGCCGTTCGCGGCCACCGTTGCCGGCGAGCAGGCCGGACGCGAAGCCGTGACGCTCGGCGTTCGGCGCGTGCACGTGAGAGTGCAGGGACCGGGATCGGGACGCGAGTCCGCGATCCAGGCGCTCGTCGCCGCCGGTCTCCAGGTCAAGTCGATCAAGGACGTGACGCCGATTCCGCACAACGGCTGCCGTCCCCCCAAGCGTCGGAG
>DHJM01000019.1:34802-37999 GCA_002404335.1 Gemmatimonadales bacterium UBA4720 | reverse complement strand
TGCTTCACCGAGAAGTGCCCGGTCGAGCGTCGTCCGACGCCGCCGGGGCAGCATGGCTCATCGACGGCCCGCCGTCGCAAGTTGTCGGAGTACTCGAAGCAGCTCCGTGAGAAGCAGAAGATCAAGCGCATCTACGGGGTCAGCGAGCGCCAGTTCCGCAATACCTTCGAGCGGGTCGCACCGCTACCGGGAATCACGGGACATAATCTCCTGGCCGCGCTGGAGTCGCGTCTCGACAACGTCGTGTACCGCATGGGATTCGCGGGCAGCCGCAAGGCCGCGCGCCAGCTCGTTCGGCACCGTCACGTCGAGGTGAATCAGAAGTCGGTGGACATTCCGAGCTTCCTCGTGCAGCCGGGCCAGGAGATTCGCGTCCGCATGAAGTCGCGCGAGCAGGCGAGCGTGATGGCGGCGATGGATCAGTCGAGCCGCGGCGCCCCGCTGTCGTGGATCGCGGTGGATCGCGATACGTTCAGCGGCAGGATGCTCGAGAGACCGACGAGGCCGAACATTCCGATCGCCGCGCAGGAACAGCTGGTGGTCGAGCTTTACTCGAAGTAGTTCCGCGATCGAGCAGCTTCGCTGCTCGATCGCTGCACAGGGCAGTCCGCCTGCACAGCATTCTCAGGTTGGTAGCAGGATTCAGAGTTTTATTCGCTTTCGTAGAATACTCATAGCAGGACGAGACCCTAACTCTCGTTACGGGCTCACCGCGCGTTAGGGGCGGGGTGGCACGTTTAAGGAATCGAAAAAAATGGCAACCGCAATTGATCTCCGGGGACTTGTCCGTCCGCAGCTAGTCGAAGCGACGAAGCGCGAAGACAATCCCAACATCGCAGAATTTCGTCTTCAGCCGCTCGAGCGCGGATTCGGACACACCCTGGGGAACGCCATGCGGCGTCTTCTCCTTTCGTCGCTGCGCGGCTCGGCCGTGTGGGGATTCCGGATCGACGGCGTTCTGCACGAGCACCAGACGATCCCGGGCGTCGTCGAGGACGTCCACCAGATCATCGGCAATCTCAAGACGCTCACGCTCACACTCGACGAGGGTGTAGAGAACACCGTTCTCCGCATTACCAAGAATTCAGCGGGTCCCGTAACGGCTGCTGACATCGAAGGTCAGGGCGGCGTCACCATCGTCGATCGCAACCAGCACCTCTTCACGCTGCAGGGCGACCGCGAGATCAACGTCGAGCTTTACGTCGGCCGCGGCCGCGGTTATGTCGAAGCCGATCAGCACGCCGTAGACAAGACGCTGCCGGTGGATGTCGTCCGCATCGATTCGATCTACAATCCGGTTCGCCGCGCCAACTTCGCCGTCGCCGAGACGCGCGTCGGCCAGCGCACGGACTACGACCGCTTGACGCTGACGGTCGAGACCAACGGCACCGTCACGCCGGAAGAAGCAGTGAGCTACGCGGCCGCGCTGGCGCAGACGCACTTCCAGTATTTCGCGGGCTTCGGCTCGCACGCGTCGGCGCCTCTCGTTCCGGGGACCGATCTGCCGGGCGGAGACGCGCATCGTCTGGCCGAGGTGCTGCGCACGCCGATAGAAGACTTCGAGCTCTCGGTTCGCTCCGTGAACTCGCTCAAGAACTCCGCCATTCGCACGCTGGGTGATCTGGTCCGCCAGAGCGAGAGCCAGATCCTCCAGGTCAAGAACTTCGGCAAGAAGTCGCTGAACGAGATCGCCGACCTGCTCGAGCGGGAGAACCTCAACTTCGGCATGAAGTACGAGGAGACACCCGACGGCGTCCGCATCACGGATCAGGGCACGCCGCCCAACCGCAACGTCGCCACCGTTGGCGCCGACGACGAAGAGGAAGGCTAAGGATGCGTCACCGTAAAGTAGGCAGGCAGCTTCGCCGCACGAGCGAGCAAAAGCTGGCTCTGATGAAAAACCTGGCAAAAGCGCTGATCGAGCGTGGCGCCATCGAGACTACCGAGGCGAAAGCCAAAGAGCTGCGCCCGTTCATTGAGAAACTGATCACCAAAGCCAAGACCGGGACGCTTCATAACCGTCGCCTAGCCGGGGCCAAAGTTCCACACCGTGCGACGGCCGACAAGCTGTTTCAGGAGATCGGACCTCGCTTTGCGACGCGCAAGGGCGGATACACCCGCATCCTCAAGACCGGCCATCGCAAGGGAGATGGAGCCGAGATGGCGCGCATCGAGCTGATGCCGACGGAGAGCTGACCATGGCACAGATCAAGAGAAACCGCTGCTACGTCTGCGACAAAGGCGTCGCGTACGGCAACAACGTCTCGCACGCCAACAACAAGACGCGCCGCACCTGGAAGCCGAACCTTCAGGTCGCGCGCATTGTCATCGAGGGCAAGATCACGAAGGTGAAGGTGTGCACTCGTTGCCTTCATGCTGGCAAAGTTGTGCGGGCTCCGAGAGGCGTTTCCGCTGCCTGACATCTGGTTGCTGCAAACGAAAAAGGGAGCCCGTGGGGCTCCCTTTTTCTTAACTGTCAACTGCAACTGAGAACTGCAAACTGAACGGGATCCGAGATCTCAGAAGCACAGTGTTGAGGGGTTAGTCACTGCGCTACGACCTTACTATCGATCCTCCGTATGAGTAGGCGGGTGCAGTGGCTTTTAATCCTCAGGATTCGGTCGGCGCGGCTGTGACTACAGACTGGTATCTATGCCTCTCAGATCTCGGATCCCGTTCAGTTCAGTTTCATTCAGATCTCGGATCCCGTTCAGTTAGAGTTTCCGGTTGTACCCGACCGTCGCCAGCTTGCTAACTTTGCTCCAGTGAATCGACTGCATGCCTAAGCGAACTGATCTCCACCGAATTCTCGTAATAGGCTCCGGCCCGATCATAATAGGGCAGGGAGCCGAGTTCGACTATTCGGGGACGCAGGCGGCCAAGGCGCTGCAGGAGGAGGGGTTCGAGGTCATCCTCGTCAACTCCAATCCGGCGACCATCATGACCGATCCGGAGATTGCCGACCGCACCTACATCGAGCCGGTGACGCCAGAGTACGTGGAGCTCATCATCGCGAAAGAGCGGCCCGACGCGCTGCTTCCGACGATGGGCGGACAAACCGCGCTCAACGTCGCCATGAAGCTCGCGGAGCTGGGCGTTCTCGAGAAGTACGGCGTCGAGCTGATTGGAGCCGACGCGCGCGCGATCGCGATGGCGGAGGACCGGAAGCTGTTCGGCGAGGCGATGAAGCGAATCGG
>DHJM01000019.1:31939-34704 GCA_002404335.1 Gemmatimonadales bacterium UBA4720 | reverse complement strand
TTCGATCTACTCGAGACCACCGCCTTTCCCGCGATCATCCGGCCCGCTTTCACGCTGGGCGGCACGGGTGGCGGCATCGCCTACAACCGCCAGGAGTTCGAGGAGATAATTCGTCGCGGACTCGATCTCTCGCCCGTAAGCCAGGTGCTCGTCGAGCGCAGCGTCATCGGATGGAAGGAGTTCGAGCTCGAGGTAATGCGCGACTGTGCGGACAACGTGGTGATAGTATGCTCGATCGAGAACATCGATCCGATGGGCGTGCACACGGGCGATTCGATCACCGTCGCGCCGGCGATGACGTTGACCGATCGCGAATACCAGCTGATGCGGGACGCCGCCGTGGCGGTGATTCGGGAGATCGGCGTCGAGGCCGGTGGCTGCAACATCCAGTTCGCGATCAACCCCGACGACGGCGAGATGCTCGTGATCGAGATGAATCCGCGCGTGTCCCGCTCCTCCGCGCTCGCCTCGAAGGCGACCGGATTCCCGATCGCGCGGATTGGAACGAAGCTGGCCGTCGGCTACCGTCTCGACGAGATTCCGAACGACATCACCGGCACGACGCCGGCTTCATTCGAGCCGGTGCTCGACTACGTGGTGGTCAAGTGCCCGCGTTTCGCGTTCGAAAAATTCCGGGCCGCGAATCCCCGGCTCACCACGCAGATGAAATCCGTCGGCGAGTCGATGGCCATCGGGCGCACTTTCAAGGAAGCGTTTCAGAAAGCCCTGCGCGCTCTCGAGACGGGGCGCCCGGGATGGACTACGGCGACGACGCTCGCCGACGACCGTCTCGAGGATGATTCCGTCGAAACGTTGCGCGGCGCGCTGAGGCAGCCGACGCCGGAGCGCATCTTCCAGGTGAAGCGCGCGCTCAGTGCGGGAATCTCCGTCGACGAGCTGTATGAGCTTACGGGCATGGATCGGTGGTTCCTGTCCCAGATGAAGGAGCTGCTGGAAGCGGAGAAAGCGTTCGCCGCGCTCAAGACCATCGACAAGGACGTGCTGTGGCGAATGAAGCGGATGGGATTCGCCGACCGGCAGCTCGCCGATCTGCGCGGAGAATCCGAGGCAGCTGCGCGCATTCGGAGACTGGGCTTCGGAGTAGTCCCGGCCTACAAGATGGTCGACACGTGCGCCGGCGAATTCCCGTCCGCTACGCCCTACTTATACAGCAGCTACGACGAGGAGAGCGAGGCTCCGAAGAGCGGTAAACGGTCGGTCGTGATTCTGGGCAGCGGGCCCAACCGCATCGGGCAGGGAGTCGAGTTCGACTACTGCTGCGTGCGCGCGGCGCTGGCGCTGCGCGACAGGGGCTACGAGACGATCATGATCAACTCGAATCCCGAGACAGTCTCCACGGACTTCGACATCTCCGACAAGCTCTACTTCGAGCCGCTGACCCTCGAGCACGTTCTCGACATCGTGGAGCGCGAGCAGCCACTTGGCGTGATCGTGCAGCTCGGCGGTCAGACGCCCCTCAAGCTCACGCAGGGGCTCGAGAAGGCGGGCGTTACGATTCTCGGGACCCAGCCAGATTCGATCGACATCGCGGAGGATCGGAAGCGCTTCGACGCAATCGCGCGCAGTCTCGGAATCCGTCAGCCGGACAACGGAATCGCCACGAGCCTCGACGAAGCCGTCGCGGCGGCCACCAGGATCGGATACCCCGTGCTAGTGCGTCCATCGTATGTGTTGGGCGGTCGGGCAATGGAAATCGTCTACGACGAACCGTCTCTGCGGCAGTACTTCGTGCGGGCTGCCCGCGTCTCCGAGGACAAGCCGGTGCTGATCGACCGCTTTCTCGAGGATGCGTTCGAGGCCGATGTCGACGCGATCTCGGACGGCGAACGCGTCGTGATCGGCGGAGTGATGCAGCACATCGAGGACGCCGGGATCCACTCCGGCGATTCTGCGTGCGTGCTGCCACCGTACCTGATCGACGAAGAGCACATCGATGAGATGCGGCAGCACACCGTCGCCCTTGCCAAGGCACTGAACGTAGTGGGTTTGATCAACGTTCAGTACGCGATCAAGGACGGGCAGGTGTACGTCCTCGAGGTGAATCCGCGAGCGAGCCGGACCGTGCCATTTGTCTCGAAGGCGATCGGCGTTCCGCTGGCCTCTATTGCCGCGAGGGTAATGCTCGGCGAGACGCTCGACGAGATCGGGTTCACGGAAGAGGTGACACCTGCCTACATCTCGGTCAAGGAAGCGGTGTTCCCGTTCAACAAATTCCGCGAGTTCGACCCGATCCTTGGCCCCGAGATGCGGTCTACGGGCGAAGTGATGGGAATCTCGGACACGTTCGGGAGCGCATTCGGCAAGGCGCAGCTGGCGGCGGACAACGTGCTCCCGGCCGGGGGCGCGCTCTTCATTACCGTCAACGACTCCGACAAGCACGCGGTGACCCCGATCGCAAGACGGTTTCAGGAAATGGGATTCAAGCTGTTCGCGACTGGCGGCACGGCCAAGCATCTGCGTGGGCGCGGCATCCCCGTCGAGACCGTGCTCAAGATTCACGAGGGCCGCCCGAACGGCATCGACATGATGTTGAACGGCGAGGTGCAGCTCCTGATCAATACGCCGCTCGGCAAGGAGTCGCAGCGCGACGACTATACGATGCGCCAGGCGGCGATCGCGAACCACGTCGCCTATACGACCACTCTTTCCGCCGCCAATGCCGCGTGCGACGCAATCCTGTCGCTGCGCTCCCGCGCGCCGTCGGTTCTCTCGCTTCAGGAGTGGCACGCGCGAATTCCAAAGGA
>DHJM01000019.1:21857-31802 GCA_002404335.1 Gemmatimonadales bacterium UBA4720 | reverse complement strand
CGACGATTGGCGCCAACGCTACGATAGTGTGCGGCGTCACGCTCGAGGAGTATTCGTTCGTTGGTGCCGGAAGCGTGATCACGAAGAACGTTCCGGCTTATGCGCTAATGGTGGGAGTTCCGGCCCGCAGAGTCGGGTGGATGTGTCAGTGCGGCGAGCGGCTTCCAGACAAGAGCCCCGAGGCGTGCAAGGTGTGCGGCACGCGATACCGCCAGGAAGGCGATCAACTGAAGAGAGTGTCCTAGGTGAGCTCCGAGAAAACCTTTCGCATCGCGCTCGTCGGGTGCGGACGAATCAGCAAGAACCACTTCGAGGCGATTGAGCAGATCGATGGACTCGATCTGGTGGCAGTGTGCGACGCCGATCCGGAACGGGCCGCGCAGGCCGGGGCCCAATGGAACGTCCCGCACTACTCCTCGTTCGAGAAAATGCTGAAGGAGAGTAAAGCGGATGTCATCACGATCGCGACTCCCTCGGGACTGCATGCGGAGCAGGGCGTCGCGGCGGCGCAGGCGGGCAAGCACGTGGTGATGGAGAAGCCGATGGCGATCTCCCTGACGGGCGCAGACGCGCTCGTTCACGCCTGTGACAAGGCGGGGGTACAGCTGTTCGTCGTCAAGCAGAACCGGCTCAACCTTCCGGTGCAGCTGCTCAAGCGGGCGGTCGACAGAAATCGCTTCGGACGCATCTACATGGCGAGCTGCACGGTTCACTGGGCGAGACCGCAGGAGTATTACGATCAGGCACCCTGGCGCGGAACGTGGGAATTCGACGGCGGTGCCTTCATGAATCAGGCGTCGCACTATGTGGATCTGATTCAGTGGCTGATGGGTCCCGTCGAGAGCGTCATGGCGAAGACGGCGACGCTCGCCCGCCGCATCGAGACAGAAGACTCTGGGGTGGCAATTCTAAAATTTCGATCGGGCGCACTGGGCACGATCCAGGTCACCATGCTGGCCTACCCGCGCAATCTCGAAGGGTCGATCACCATCCTCGGCGAGAAGGGCTCGGCCAAGATCGGCGGCACCGCCGTGAACAAGATCGAATACTGGCAGTTCGCCGAGTACGACGACGATGACAAGCAGGTGGACGCGGCCGACACCAACCCGCCGAACGTGTACGGGCTGGGTCACCAGGGCTACTACCGGAACGTCCTCGCCGTGCTGAGAGGCGAGGCGAAGCCCGATACCGATGGGCGCGCCGGCAGAAAGTCGCTCGAATTGATCCTTGGCATCTACGAGTCGGCCAAGACGGGGAGTGAGGTACCGCTCCCTCTTCGTGCCCAAGTGTGAGCTGGAAGCGCTTATCTTTAACAGTTACCTGCTCTTGATCCTGATCCCGGACCACGGATAAATGGCCGTACCACTTCTTGACCTGAAGGCGCAGCACGCGACTATTCGCGATTCCGTCATGAACGCGATGACGAAGGTCATCGACGAGCAGGCATTCATCCTGGGCGAGCCGGTCGAGCGGCTCGAGCGTGAAGTTGCGCTGCTCTCGCGCACCACGCATGCGATCGGGTGCGCGAACGGCACCGACGCGATTCTGCTGTCTCTCCGCGCTCTCAACATCGGGCGCGGCGACGAGGTTCTGACCGCACCGTTCACTTTTTTCGCGACCGCGGGCGCAGTTCACAACGTCGGCGCCCGCCCGGTCTTCGCGGACATCGATCCCGACACCTTCAACATCTCGACCGCGGCCGTCGCGGCCTCGATCAAGCCATCGACGAAAGCAGTCATAACGGTGGATCTGTTCGGTCAGATGGCGCCGATCGAAGCGATAATGGATGCCGCCGGCATTCTTCCCGTCATCGAGGACGCTGCGCAGTCGATCGGGGCGCGCCGGAAGATCGATGAGAAGTGGGTGATGGCCGGCGAAGCGGCGACGATCGGCACGTTCAGCTTCTTTCCGTCGAAGAACCTGGGCGGATACGGGGACGGTGGAATGATCGTCACGCAGAGCGACGAGATCGCGACTCGCCTTCGTCGGCTCCGCGTTCACGGCGGGATGAAGACGTACTACCACGAGGAAGTCGGGTACAATAGCCGTCTCGACGCGCTGCAGGCCGCGGTGCTGTCCGCGAAGCTTATCAATCTCGCTTCCTGGAGCGCGGCGAGGCGCAAGAATGCCGCGTACTACAACGCTGCGTTCGCCGATCTCGACGACGTGCGCACGCCGACGATCGATCCGGCCAACGAGTCGATCTACAATCAGTACACGCTGCGCGTAGCACATCGCGATGGACTCCAGACGCATCTCAAGGACAAGCAGATCGGATCGGCGGTCTATTATCCGCTCTCGCTCCACCTGCAGCCTTGCTTCGAGTATCTCGGTTACAAGAGGGGAGCGTTCCCCGAGAGCGAGAAGGCGACGCAGGAAGTGATATCGATCCCCGTTTATCCTGAGCTGAAGCAGCCGCAGCTCGACGAAGTCATAGAAGCCGTGCGCGGATTCTACGGTCACTGACGATCAGAAACACTCACCGACAGAGCCCCAAGTGCAACTAAAGGATCAGCTCCTAGCGAAGATCGAAAACAGAAGCGCGTGCATTGGCGTAGTGGGACTGGGATATGTCGGGCTCCCGCTTGCGCTCGAGTTTGCCAGGGCCGGCTTCAAGGTGATCGGGTACGATGTGAGCGAGCGAGTCGTCGGCCTTCTCATGTCCGGCAAATCGCACATTCAGGATGTGCCGAGCACCGAGCTCGCGCGGCTGGTCAAGGCGGGCAAGTTCGAGGCGACGACGGACGAAGCGCGCATGAAGGAGATGGACGCGGTCTCGATCGCGGTGCCGACACCGCTCGCAAAGACGCGCGACCCCGACATGGGCTTCGTGATTGCCGCGGCCGACGCGATCGGGCGACACTGCAGGCCCGGCGTGGTGGTTGTGCTCGAGAGTACGACGTATCCGGGTACAACGCGCGAGCTGCTCCAGCCTAAGCTCGAGGCGGCGGGTCTCACCGTCGGCGAAGACGTCTTTCTCGCGTTCAGTCCCGAGCGTGTCGATCCAGGCAATCCGATCTGGAACACCAAGAACACTCCGAAGATCGTCGG
This sequence comes from Gemmatimonadales bacterium UBA4720, assembly GCA_002404335.1. Classification (GTDB taxonomy): domain Bacteria; phylum Gemmatimonadota; class Gemmatimonadetes; order Gemmatimonadales; family Gemmatimonadaceae; genus UBA4720. The sequence goes on along the minus strand of DHJM01000019.1, from coordinate 28,751 downwards.
CGGCATCACGCCGGCGTGCACCCAGGTCGCGACTGCTCTCTACTCTACCTGCCTCGACACTTTGGTTCCCGTATCGAGCCCCGAGACGGCGGAGCTGGTGAAGCTGCTCGAGAACACCTTCCGGTCCGTGAACATCGGGCTCGCGAACGAGATGGCGATCGTCTGTGACAAGCTGGGCGTCAACGTCTGGGAAGTGATCGACGCGGCGGCGACGAAGCCGTTCGGCTTCATGAAATTCACCCCCGGCCCGGGAATCGGTGGACACTGCATCCCGCTCGATCCCCACTATCTCGCGTGGAAGATGAGAACGCTCAACTACAAGACGCGCTTCATCGACCTCGCGGGCGAGATCAACAGCGAGATGCCCGCGGTAGTGGTGAGAAAGGTCACGCAGGCGCTCAACGAGGAGAAAAAGGCGGTCAATGGGAGCCGCATTCTGGTGCTCGGCGTCGCCTACAAGAAAGACATCGACGACATGAGAGAGAGCCCGGCGCTGGATGTTATCCGGCTGCTGGAGCAGCAGGGAGCGAAGGTGTTTTACCACGACCCCTACGTCCCGAAGTACCGCGAGGAAGGACACGAGCACTCGAGCGTGCCGCTCACCGATGACGAGATAGCGAGCGCCGACGCGGTAGTGATCGTCACGGATCACTCCACCGTGGATTACCAGCGCGTGGTCAATCTGGCGAGAGTGGTCGTCGACACCAGAAACGCCACGGCCAAACTGACGAAGGGGAAGGGCCGGATCGTCTCTCTCGCTTCGCCCAGCTCGTACGCGATCGCCTAGCGCGACCGCACCGCAACTAACTCACACCTGGTCTCGTGAACATATCGGTAATTGGCACCGGCTACGTTGGGCTCGTCGTAGGCGCGTGTCTGGCTGAGACTGGCAATAGCGTTTGCTGCGCTGACATTGACGTCAAGAAAATTGAAGGGCTAAAGCAGAACATCCTCCCGATTTACGAGCCAGGGCTCGAATCCCTGGTCGAGCGCAATCAGGCCGAAAGCAGGCTGACGTTCACCACGAATTTGCAGGAAGCGATCGCGCCGGCAGAAGTCGTGTTCATCGCGGTGGGCACGCCGCCCGGCGAAGACGGCTCCGCCGACCTGAAGTACGTGTTGCAGGTTGCGGCGCTGATCGGGCGGCACATGACTCGTGAGCAAGTGGTCGTGACCAAGTCGACCGTGCCCGTGGGCAGCGCGACAAAGGTGGCCGCCGAAATCGCGAAGGAGGCAAAATTCCCCTTCCATATCTGCAGCAACCCGGAGTTCCTGAAGGAGGGCGCCGCAGTTGAGGACTTCATGCGGCCCGACCGGGTCGTTCTTGGCATTGAGAGCGAGCAGGCCCGTCGGGTAATGACCGATCTCTACGCGCCGTTTGTGCGAACCGGCAAGCCGATTCTCGTGATGGACATTGCCTCGGCTGAGATGACGAAGTATGCAGCCAATGGAATGTTGGCAACGCGCATCTCCTTCATGAATGAGCTCGCCAATTTGTGCGAAACCCTCGGAGCGAGCGTTGACCTGGTCAGAACGGGAATGGGAACCGATTCACGCATCGGCCAGTCCTTTCTGTTCGCGGGCCCTGGATACGGCGGATCCTGCTTTCCAAAAGACGTGAAGGCGTTGGTACGCACGGCGATGGAATGCGGCTCACCGCTGCAAGTCCTGGCCGCGGTCGAATCGGCGAATGAAAGACAGAAAAAGGTACTTATGGAAAAAGTCAAGAAAGCTTTGGGAGGCAAGCTGTCGGGCCGCCGAATAGCGCTTTGGGGCCTGGCCTTCAAGCCCGGGACGGACGACATGCGCGAGGCGCCGTCGCTCACCCTGATCGACGGTCTGCTCAAGGAAGGCGCCGCGGTCTGCGCCCACGACCCAGCCGCCCTCGATCACGCACGAGCTTTGCTCGGCAACCGAATAGATTACGCGGAGACTAACTATGAGGCGCTCGAGGGCGCGGACGCGCTGGTAGTGGTCACTGACTGGAACGAGTATCGCCACCCTGATTTCGAGCGGGTGAAGCGCACGCTCAAACAACCGGTCATCGTCGATGGCAGAAATCTTTACGACGTCGAGAAGATGCGAAAGCTGGGCGTGCAGTACCATTCGATCGGGCGCCCATCCGCATGAACATGCTCGACCGCCGAGGGTAATATCATACGGATGTTCAAGCCAAGATCATTGTTGCTGGCCCTGCTGCTCGTGGCACCGCTGGCTTGCAAGCCCCCATTCAATCCAAAGGCCTACCCTACAGCCGACAAGCTGTATGACGTAGCGCTCGTCGAGTACAAGGCTCGCCGCTACGACAACGCGGCGAAGGCGTTCGAGCAGCTGACGCTCGATCTCTCCGCCCGCGATCTGCGGCTACCGCTCGCGTATTACTATCTGGCGCAGTCGCAGGGAAAGAGCGGGCAGTACCTGCTCGCGGCGGGAACCTACAATCGACTCATCGATGCGTTCCCGCAGGACACGCTGGTGGATGATGCGTTTTATCTGTCCGGGCTTGCGTACGAGCGCGAGTGGCGGCAGCCGCAGCTGGACCCGACTTACGGCAAGGACGCGCAGACGGCATTTGAGTCGCTTCTCTCCAGCTTTCCCGATTCGCGGTTTGCCCCGCTTGCCAAGAAGGAGATGGACAAGCTGGACGAGTGGTTCGCGCAGAAGGACTACGACACCGGTTATCTCTATCTAAAGCGAAAGGCGTACGATTCGGGGATCATCTACTTCAAGGACGTGATCAGACTGCATCCGAACGCCAGGAAAACGAGGGATGCGTACCTGAGGCTGCTGGAATCCTATCGGGCGATCAGGTACACCGAGGACGCGCGCGAGCTCTGCGATGTGATGCGGAAGACCTATCTGAACGACCGCGAGATCCTCAAGGAATGCGGGCCCGCGCCCGCAACGCCCGCGACGCCGGCGACGTAGTCCGTGCGCATTGGGGTTTTCGGGGGCACGTTCGATCCTCCCCACGTCGGCCACCTTCTGATGGCCACCGATGCCCGCGAAGCGCTGAAGCTTGACCGGCTGATTTTTGTTCCCGCCGGAGCGCAGCCGTTCAAGGTCGACACGCCTCCGGTGGCCTCCGCACTAGACCGGCTCGAGATGGTTCGTCTGGCCGTCGCGGACGACGCCAACTACGTGGTTGATGACGCAGAAATCAACCGTAAAGGGTTATCTTTCACCGTTGACACGTTGGAGCATCTGTCGGAGAGGAATCCGGCTGCGCAGCTCTTTCTCCTGCTGGGGGAGGACGTACTCGCTAGCTTCGAGCAATGGCGGAATCCGGCGCGTATCCGCGAGCTGGCGACTCTCGCGGTGGTGCGCAGGACCGCTGCATCAGGGTCGCTGGTGGATCCGATCGCGGCGGGCGTGCTGACGGTTTCAGCACGGCGGGTCGATGTGTCCTCGACGGAGATCAGGGAGCGCCGGCGTGCTGGAAAATCAATCAAGGGATTCGTGCCCGAGAGCGTCGAACGGTTCATCGACGTCCGCGGGCTCTATCGTTGAGGCGGAGCGGCTCCGCCTGAGGAACACAGGTACATGGCGTTGACAGGGCTGCTGAGCGGTCTATTCGGAACTCGCCACGACCGGGAGCGCAAACGCGTTCAACCGATCGTCGACGAGATCAACGAGCAATACGCCCTCCTCCAGACCATCTCCGAGGACGAGCTTCGCGGCCAGACCGAGAAGTTCCGCGCGCGCATCCGCGAGCGCACGAGCGACATCGAGAAACGGATCGTCGAGCTGAGGGAGAAGAAGCGAATAACTCCTGACCCCGCCGACCGTGACGCGATCGACAACGAGCTGAGCGGCGTCGACGGCCGTGGGGGAGCGGAAGCCGAGCTTCGCACCGCGATCGCGGTGGTGCTGGACGAGCTCCTTCCCGAAGCGTTCGCGACTGTTCGCGAGGCGACGCGCCGGCTGCTCGGCACCAAGGTGACCGTCACCGGGCAGGAGATGGATTGGAACATGGTGCCCTACGATGTGCAGCTGATGGGTGGCATCCAGCTGCACCAGGGGCGCATCGCGGAGATGGCGACCGGCGAAGGAAAGACCTTGGTCGCCACGCTGCCGCTCTATCTCAACGCGCTGCCCGGCAACGGCGCGCACCTGATCACCGTCAACTCCTATCTCGCCCGCCGCGACTCGGAGTGGATGGGGCACGTCTACAAGTACCTCGGGCTCACCGTCGGCTGTATCGACGACACGGAGCCGGGAACGACGCAGCGGCGCGCGGCCTACGAGTGCGACATCACCTACGGCACCAATAACGAGTTCGGCTTCGACTACCTGCGCGACAACATGGTGCAGTCGCTAGAGCACCGCGCCCAGCGGAGTCACGTCTACGCGATCGTCGACGAGGTGGATTCCGTGCTCGTCGATGAAGCGCGGACGCCGCTCATCATCTCGGGCCCGGTCGGAAACGAGAGCGACGCAGAGTACGCGGAGCACAACGCGGCGGTGTCGCGTCTGGTCCGTCGGCAGTCGGATCTCGTCAACGCGCTCGTCGCAGCGGGTGAGAAGGCGTTTGAAGCGGAGGACAAAGACGCGGCCGCACTCAATCTCTACAAGGCGCAGCTGGGCGGACCGAAGAACAAGCGGCTGCTCAAGGTGTTCCAGGAAACGGGCGCCAAGCAGCTCGTCCTGAAAATGGAGCTGCAGCACATCGCCGACCGGCGGCTGCCATCGAGCAAGCAGCAGTACCGGGACATCGAGGAAGATCTGCTGTTCGTCCTCGACGAGAAGGGACACACGGTTCACCTCACGGACGCCGGCGTCGATTTCATGTCGCCAGAGGCGCACGACCAGTTCGTGCTGCCCGATCTGTCGCAGGAAGTCCACGCGATAGATCACAATCCGGACATGACACCCGCCGAGAAGCTCGAGGCGCGGAACAAGCTTAACCGGGACTATGCCGCCAAGAGCGAGCGGCTGAACATCGTGCACCAGCTGCTGCGTGCGCACGCGTTGTTCGAGCGCGATGTGAACTACGTCGTGCAGGAAGGGCAGGTGCTGATCGTGGACGAGTTTACCGGGCGGACGATGCACGGACGCCGGTGGTCCGAAGGCCTGCATCAGGCGGTCGAGGCGAAGGAAGGCGTGCAGGTGAAGGGCGAGACGCAGACGCTCGCCACGATCACCATCCAGAACTACTTCCGCCTCTACGAGAAGCTGTCGGGAATGACCGGCACCGCCGAGACCGAAGAGACGGAGTTCCACCAGATCTACAAGCTCGGCGTCTCCGTGATCCCGACCAACCGGCCCGTGATCCGCGACGACAGGCAGGACCTCGTCTACAAGACGCGCCGCGAGAAGTACAACGCGATCCTCGAGGAGACGCAACGCCTGCACGCGCTTGGCTTCCCGGTGCTGGTGGGAACGGTGAGCGTCGAAGTGTCGGAGACGCTGGCGCGCATGTTCAAGCGCGCTGGGATTCCACACAACGTCCTCAACGCCAAGTATCACCAGCGCGAAGCGGAGATTGTCGCGGGCGCCGGCCAGCCAGGGGGGGTGACGATCGCCACCAACATGGCCGGGCGCGGAACCGACATTAAGCTCGGGCCAGGCGTTACCGAGTCCAAGCCCTCGCAGCGCAAGGACGCAGAAAACCAGATCGTCGACGTCGTCGAGTGCGGCGGACTCCACATCATCGGCTCCGAGCGCCACGAGTCGCGTCGCATCGATCGTCAGCTCCGTGGTCGTGCGGGTCGTCAGGGAGATCCGGGCGCGTCGCAATTCTTCCTGTCGCTCGAAGACGACCTCATGCGTCTTTTCGGCTCCGACCGTATTGCCAAGCTGATGGACCGCATGGGCGCGGAAGAGGGTGAGATGCTCACCCACTCGCTCATCACGCGCTCGATCGAGCAGGCGCAGAAGCGCGTCGAGCTGCAGAACTTCCAGTCACGCAAGCGGCTGCTGGAATACGACGACGTGATGAACCAGCAGCGCGAGGTGATCTACTCGCTGCGGTCGTTCGCGCTCGAGGGCGGTGAAGAGCTGAAGGCCGAAGCCGAGAAGATGATCGAGAAAGGCGTCGCGAAACGCGTCGAGAACACGCTTGCCGCGTTCGACTCGCAGGAAGAATGGGATTTCGCGCTGGTGCGGCAGGACCTCCTGATGCACTACATGCTGGTCGTCCCCGGCTTCGAGGACGGATCGCTTCCGGGCAGCGAGGAAGAAGCGAGGCTGCGCGCGACCGAGGCAGGCCGCAAGGCGTTCGACGACAAGCTGGTGAGTCTCGGCGAGTACGGCAGCCAGCTGCTCGCGATTGTGATGCTGCACGTGCTCGACGAAAAATGGAAGGATCACCTCTACGACCTGGACCAGCTTCGCAACGCCATCGGCTACCGCTCGTGGGGCCAGAAGGATCCGCTCATCGAGTACAAGCACGAGGCGTACAGCATGTTCGTGGATCTGATGGACGACATCCAGAACACGTTCACCGAGAGATTCCTGCGGGCGCAGATCACGTTCGAGGAGCGGCAGGCGCCGCCCCCGCCGGTGTTTCTGAGCGGTCCGGACCTGGATGGAAATGGGGAGGAGCGCGCACCTAGGCCGCGCCGGAAGGAGTTCAACGCGCTCGGAGTGATGGAGGAGGTCGGCGCCGAGGACGGCGAAGGAACCGATGCGACGCTCGACATTGCCCCCGCAGAGGCTCCGAAGAAGGGAACCGCCGTGCGTCCAGAACCCACGGTGCATGTCGGAGGAAAGAGCTCGTCGCTGAGCAAGGCGATGGCTGGGGGTGCGATCGGCGGAGTCGCCGGCGTGCCTGGCATGTCGGGCGGGTCCGCGGACTGGAGCAACGTTGGGCGGAACGATCCCTGTCCGTGCGGGTCGGGGAAGAAGTTCAAGAAGTGCCACGGCGCAAATCTTTAGTTCGAGATCGCGGCG
>DHJM01000019.1:0-21729 GCA_002404335.1 Gemmatimonadales bacterium UBA4720 | reverse complement strand
GGCATTCCCCGGGCGTACGGCTCATATCAGGAGCTGATCGACGATCCCGACATCGATGCGATCTACAATCCCTTGCCGAATCATCTGCACGTGCCGTGGTCGATTCGCGCGGCCGAGCGGGGNNGTCCAGATCGGCGAGGCGTTCATGGTCCGGACGCATCCGCAGTGGCACAAAGTGAGAGAGATCATCGCGTCCGGAAGAATCGGCGAGCTGCGCCTGATCACAGGCCATTTCAGCTACTACCGGCGCGATCCCGGCGACATCCGCGGTCGTATAGAGTGGGGCGGCGGCGCCCTGATGGACGTCGGCTGCTATCCGATAACGATTTCGCGGTGGCTGTTCGGCGCTGAGCCGACAGAGGTTATGGGATTGATCGACCGTGATCCTGACATGCAGGTCGATCGGTTGACGTCGGGAATGCTTCGTTTCGAGAGGGGACAGGCGACGTTCAGCTGCGCGACACAGCTCGTGCACTATCAGGCCATGCAGATCTTCGGAACGACGGGGCGCATTGACGTCAGAATTCCCTTCAACCCGCCTCCCGGCGATGAATGCCGGATCTTCGTGGACGACGGCCGCGATGTGGAGGGCAGTGGGATCGAAACGATCACGTTTCCGCCGGTGGACCAATACACCCTCCAGGCAGATCGCTTTTCGGAGGCCGTTCGCGGGGTCGGCAGTGTCCCCGTGTCCCTCGAGGATGCGATGGGAAACATGGCCGTGATAGACGCCCTGTTTCGATCGGCCGAGTCGCGTCAGTGGGAGCGTCCGGCATCCTGAGGTTGCGCTCAGGCTGACCCTTGAAATAGCGGCACGAGAATGGGATGCCGGCTGGCGGCGGCGTCCCGATGATACTCGTGTCTCAGCGGTGCCGCCCCCGCGCAGCACCCCGACGACTATCTCGAGTCCAACTCATGGAGTCGAGATGTCACTGACGATACGAGAGCTTCCGGCTGCCGAGCGGCCGCGGGAGCGACTGCGCAGTCACGGGGCGCATGCTTTGAGCTCGAGCGAGCTACTGGCTATTCTTCTTGGTAGCGGATCCCAAGGCCGGTCCGCGATCGGAATTGGCCAGGAGATTCTTTCTACCTGTCGGGGATCGCTGCGACTGCTGGCGACGCAACCGGTGGCGACCCTTACCAGCCTCAGGGGTGTAGGAACAGCTCGTGCGGTTGGCATTCATGCCGCGCTGGAGCTGGGGCGCCGAATGGCGGCGGAGGAACGGCAGGAAGGAGTGCCGGTGCGCTGGCCGCGCGACGTTTACGAGATCTTCGCGCAGCGTCTGGAGGATCTTCCGGTCGAGGAGTTCCACGTCGCGGTGCTCGACTCGCAGCACCGGCTCGAGCGCGACATCACCGTAACCCGCGGCCTGCTCAATTCGTCGCTCGTGCATCCGCGTGAAGTATTCCGGGAAGCGATCGCCGAGAGGGCGGCGGCGATCATCCTCGTGCACAATCACCCGAGCGGGGATCCGACACCCTCGCCCGACGACAGGGTAGTAACAGAACAACTGGTGCAGGCGGGGAAAGTACTCGACATACCCGTGCAGGACCACGTTATTATCGGTAGGGGACGCTATATAAGCTTCGCGGAGGCGGGACTGTTGTGACGGCAGGCGCGGTCAAGGACAAGGAGACACTTCCATCGTGGCTTCAGGAGGGGCTTCCGGAGCGCCTCGACCGGGAGCTGCTCGCGCGCGCCTATAGGTTCAGCGAGAAGGCGCACGTAGGCCAGAAGCGACTCTCGGGGGACAAGTACGTCTCGCATTGCGTCGAAGTCGCGAAGATCCTCGTGGACCTTCAGCTGGATTCGACGACCGTCGCGAGCGGGCTGATTCACGACGTCGTCGAAGATACGACGGTCACCGTTGACGACATCGAGGCCGAGTTCGGTAAGGAAATCGCCGAGATCGTCGATGGCCTGACGAAGATCGGCCACCTGCCGCTCAACTCGTCGCAGGACCGGCAGGTCGAGAACTATCGCAAGCTGCTGCTGTCCATTGCCAAGGACGCCCGCGTCATCCTGATCAAGCTCGCGGACCGTCTGCATAATATGCGGACGCTGGAGTTCCTCCCGGTTGACCGTCAGAAGCGCATTGCCACCGAAACCCGGGACCTGTACGCCCCGCTGGCGCACCGATTCGGAATGGCACGAGTGAAGTGGGAGCTCGAGGACCTCGCGTTCAAGCACCTCGAGCCGTCGGAGTACAAGACACTAGCCAAGAAAGTCGCGACGCGGCGCATCGAGCGTGAGAAGTCAATCGGACAGCTGAGGGAGCCGCTCGACAGTCAGCTGAAGAAAGCCGGGATCGCCAACGTCGAAGTGACCGGCCGCGCCAAGCACCTCTGGTCGATCCAGAAGAAAATGAAGAAGTGGGACAAGCCGTACGAGGAGATCTACGACCTGCTCGCGATCCGCGTCCTCGTGGAGTCCGTCCCCGACTGCTATCACGCGCTCGGTGTGATCCACGATCAATTCACGCCGCTTCAGGAGCGCATCAAGGACTACATCGCGCAGCCCAAGTCGAACGGATACCAGTCGCTGCACACGACCGTATTCGGGCCGGGACGGCAGCTGTTCGAGATCCAGATCAGAACGCGCCAGATGCACCGCACGGCGGAGTACGGAATCGCCGCGCATTGGCGCTTCAAGGAAGATTCAAGGAGCGCGGACGAGTTGGACCGCGCGCTTCAGTGGTTCAGGCAGGTACTCGAGCTGCAGCTCGATGCGAAGACTCCCGACGAGTTTCTGGAATTCCTCAAGCTCGATCTCTATCAGGACGAGATCTTCGTTTTCACGCCCACCGGCGACGTCATCCAGCTCCCGAAGGGCGCTACACCGATCGACTTCGCCTTTGCGGTGCACACGGAAGTCGGCCTGCATTGCCAGGGAGCGCGCATCAACGGCCGCATCGCAAGCCTCGCGCGCGAGCTCAAGAACTCCGAGACCGTGGAGATCATCACATCTCCGTCGGCCAAGCCGAGCAGGGATTGGCTGGCCCACGTCAGAACGGGAAGGGCGCGTCACAAGATTCGCCAGCGCCTTCGCATCGAGGAGCACACAACCTCGATCAAACTCGGCCGGGAGATCCTAGAGCGCGAGCTCAAGCGGCGGCGGATTACGAGGCCGGACGATTCCGATCTGCTGAAGGTCGCCAAGGTGCTTCACCTGACCGACCTGAACCATCTGATCGCATCAATTGGCCAGGGCGATGTGAACGTCTCCCAGATCGTGAAGGAGCTGTTCCCCGACGCGGAAACGTCGGCTGATGCGCCCAAGCCGGGCCCGCTCGACTGGCTGGTGGACCGCGTTCGCGGCGAGCCCAAGGGCGTCCGAATCCAGGGTGTCGACGGGATGTTGGTCCGCTACGCCCAATGCTGCCAGCCAGTACCCGGAGACCCGGTTGTGGGGTATGTAACGAGGGGAAGAGGCGTTAGCATCCACCGCTCCGATTGTCCCAATCTTCTGATGCTCGTGCAGGAGCCGGAGCGCCGGCTCGAGATAGATTGGAAGGAGCTGGAAGGTGAGAAATTCATGGTGCGTCTGGCGCTCGAAGCGACCGACCGCCGCGGACTTTACGCCGACCTCGCCACCGCCGTCTCGGCGACGGGCACCGACATCCGAAGCTTCGAGCTGCACAGCGCCGATGGCCACGTGATCGGTGAGCTCGCCGTCGAAGTTGGCAACCTTGCACACCTTCAAAAAATTCTCAAGGCAGCCAGACGCGTGAAAGGCGTGACCGAGGTCGCGAGGCGCGAGCGGCTGTCCAGTGACCTAAAGAATGGCCAAAGCGGTATTTGATCTTCAGGCGCCCTTCCAGCCGGCGGGCGACCAACCGAGAGCGATTGCGGAGCTGACCAAAGGTCTCGAACGGGGTGACCGGTTCCAGACTCTGCTCGGCGTGACCGGATCCGGAAAGACGATGACAGTCGCGAACGTCATCAGGAATTTCGGGCGGCCGACGCTCGTGCTCTCGCACAACAAGACACTGGCTGCTCAACTCTACGGAGAGTTGAAAGGCTTCTTCCCCCACAATGCCGTCGAGTACTTCATCTCGTACTACGACTACTACCAGCCGGAAGCGTACGTCCCGACGACCGACACGTACATCGAAAAGGATGCGTCGATCAACGAGGACATAGACCGGCTGCGGCTGCGCGCGACGTCGAGCCTGATGGAGCGCGACGACGTCGTCATCGTCGCGACGGTGTCGGCGATTTACGGATTGGGCGATCCGCGCAGCTATCGCGAGCAGATGGTGACGCTCACGAAGGGGCAGAGGATCCCGCGCGACGACATCCTGAGATCGCTGGTGAAGATCCAGTACTCGCGCAATGACATGGGCCTCGAGCGCGGCACGTTTCGCGTGCGCGGCGACACCGTCGAGATTCTTCCCGCCTACGAAGAGCAGGGCGTCCGGGTCGAGATGTGGGGCGACGAGATCGAACGCGTTAGTAAAATAAATCCGCTGACGGGAGATACCATCGCCAATCTCGAGAAGGCGGCGATCTATCCCGCGAAGCATTTCGTGACGTCGCGTCCGACGATCGAGCGCGCGGTCGGGCTCATTCGCGAGGAGCTGGCGCAGCGGCTCAGCGAGCTGCGCCAATCAGGGAAACTGCTCGAGGCGCAGCGTCTCGAGTCGCGCACCAACTTCGACATCGAGATGATGCTGGAGATCGGCACCTGCGCCGGCATCGAGAACTATTCGCGGCACCTGTCGGGACGCGCTCAGGGCGAGAGGCCGGCGTGTCTCTTCGATTATTTTCCCGAGGATTTCCTCGTCGTCGTGGACGAGTCGCACGTAACCCTGCCGCAGATCGGGGGAATGTTCAACGGCGACCGGGCGCGCAAGCTCACTCTGGTCGACTACGGGTTCCGCCTGCCGAGCGCGCTCGACAACCGGCCGTTGATGTTCGACGAGTTCCTTTCTCTGACACCGCGCGCGCTCAACATCACGGCGACTCCGGGTGAGATCGAGCTGCGGCTCTCGGAGGGTGTCATCGTCGAACAGATCATCCGTCCGACGGGTCTCGTAGATCCGGAAATCGAAGTCCGCTCGGTGCGTGGCCAGGTGGACGACCTGCTGAACGAGATCCGGATTCGCGAGAGGAAAGGCGAGCGCGTACTCGTCACGACTCTCACCAAGCGCATGGCGGAGGATCTGGCGGACTATCTCCAGCAGATGGGCGTGCGCGTGAGGTACATGCACGCGGATATCGACGCCATCGAGCGCATGGAGATCGTTCGCGGGCTGCGGCTCGGCGAGTTCGACGTGCTCATTGGAATCAATCTTCTGCGGGAGGGACTCGATCTTCCCGAAGTCTCGCTCGTCGCGATTCTCGACGCCGACCAGGAAGGATTTCTGCGCAGCGATCGCTCTCTCATTCAGACGGTCGGCCGCGCGGCGCGACATCTGAGCGGACGGGCGATCTTCTACGCGGACAAGATGACGGGCTCGATGCAGCGATGTATCGACGAGACCAGTCGCCGTCGGGTCATCCAGACCGCGTACAATGTCGAGCACGGAATCACGCCGATCAGCGTGAAGAAGAGCGTAGATCAGGTGAGATTCACAACGCGTGTCGCCGACTCGCGGATCGAGCGCGACGAGCGGGAGAAGGAGAAGGTACGCCGAGTATCCGAGTCTGGCGCCCACTATGGAGCCGAGAACCTGCCTGCCCTGATCGCCGAGCTCGAGGCGCAGATGCGGGAAGCGGCGACCAACCTCGACTTCGAGACCGCCGCCCGGCTTCGCGACGAGCTGTTCGAGGTGAAAGCCAAAGCGGGGCGTCAGGAAAGCAGCCGAGGATCGCTGGCGGGCCTTCACGGCCGCTGAGAGATGCCAGCTCACCGGCACGTCGTTCCTCCTCGCGCTGAAAGGGGCCACCTCAAGCTCGGCGAGAGTGAGCTCCGCCATTGGGGGCACGAGCTTGGCCGCTCGGCCACGCCGCCGCTGATAGTCACGCTTACCGGCGAGCTGGGCGTGGGCAAAACCACGCTGGCGCAAGCGATCTGCACGGGCTACGGTGTGCGCGACGAGATCACGAGCCCGACCTACGCTCTGATCCACGAATACCGCGCCCCCAAATCCGCTGTGTTTCACATCGATTTGTATCGTCTCGACTCTCCCGACCAGCTCACGAACATCGGCTGGGACGAGATCATCTCGTCGCGGTCGCTGATCCTGGTCGAGTGGCCGGAGCGCGCGGGTGGCCGGCTGCCTGACGATCATCTGCCCATCGATCTCGACTACGTTCCCGACGATCCCACTCGTCGCATCCTGCTGGCCGGGTAAGTGGGGCGGATTTTTTACACGCTCGCGCTCGAGGGAGCGACCTACGAGGGCAGTGTCGCGTTGATTCGCGACTCGGTGGTCGTGGCCGAGCGGACGCTGCGCGCCGAGGATGGTGAAAGTCCGCGGGCGGGAAGGGGGGAGAGACTGATGCCCGCTGTCGCGGAATGCCTCGGGGAAGCGGGTGTGGGACGGGATGAGATCGCGCGGATCGTGTGTGGAGCGGGACCGGGTAGCTTCACGAGCCTGCGGGTGGCCGGGTCGGTGGCGAAAGGGCTGGCGGCGGGATACGGTGTCGAGCTTTACGCAGTCTCGTCGCTCCTGCTCACCGCGTCGGGGGCACGACCGTCCCTCCCCATCGGGGAATATCTCTCGGTTCTCGACGCAATGCGGGGCGAATTCTTTGCGGCCCGCATCACTATCCGGCCCGGCGGCGTCGCGAGCCAGGCCGGGCCGGCCACGCTCATCTCCGCGGATCAGCTCGCGAACCTGGCGATGAGCGAGCCAGCGCTCAGGACAATCGGACCGGGGCAGCGGATCGACGCACATCCGCATGCGCGCGGAGTGGCACCGATCCTCGCCTCCATAGTTGAGGCGGGTCCGGTGAATCTCGCCTCGTGGGAGCCCGACTATGGCCGTCTCGCCGAGGCGCAGGTGCGCTGGGAAGCCGCGCACGGACGTCCTCTCGCAACGTGACCGCGCTCCTTCGGCCCGCCGTTGAAGCCGACCTGAATCAGGTCGTTCAGATCGAGCGGGCGAGCTTCGCCGATCCCTGGACCGAAGAGAGTTTCCGCCGTCTACTCGGCGGTCATCCTGCTATCTTTCAGGTGATCGGATATCCACCGGATTTGAGAGTCGCCGGGTACGTGATTGCGTTTTCGGTTGGCGAGGACGCCGAGCTACTGAACGTCGCGGTCGAGCCGACATTTCGGGGCCGGGGATTGGCCGGACAGATGCTCGATGCGGTGATGGTCGAGCTGGGCGGTCGCGGGGTGCGGACAGCATTTCTGGAGGTTCGCGAATCGAATAGCGCCGCGCGCGCGCTTTACGACTCGCGGGGCTTCACCGAGATTGGGAGGCGGCGGAACTACTATCGCCGGCCAGTCGAGGACGCGCTGGTGATGCGAAGAATTCTGGAAGTCGCCGAGGGCGATGAGGAGAGATCGGCGGGAAGATTTGCTGACCGATGAAATCGTTGGTTTGCTCGGGCTTTGAGCCCCATCTATACTATCTGGGCGGGAAATGAACTCTCGCCAGGAGGCACAGTGAGCAGAAGTCTGAACAAAGTGATGCTGATCGGAAATCTGGGCAGTGATCCCGAAGTCCGGTCGACGACCGGGGGCAACAGGGTCGCGACGTTCTCGCTCGCGACCACCCGGAACTGGAATTCGCCGAATGGTGAGAAGCAGGAGAAGACCGAATGGCACCGGTGCGTGGTGTGGAATTCCAAGGGTACCGGGCTGGCCGACGTCGTCGAGAAATTCTGCAAGAAGGGCGACCGGATCTACGTCGAAGGGCGCATCGAGTATCGCCAGTGGCAGGACAAGGAGAATCAGACTCGCTACAGCACCGAGGTCAACGTGCGTGAGATGCTGATGCTCGGCGGTGGCCGCGGCGCTTCGGGCGGAGCCGATTTTGATGGCGAGAGCAGCGGAAGGAGTCGAGCGCCGGCAACTGCCGGAGCAAAGGCAGGGGCGGCGGCGACGGGAGGGTCGGAATTTGAGGATTTCCCGGGAGCGCTCGAGGAAGCCGACGACGACCTTCCCTTCTAACTGCCTTCTAGTAGGGATTTCTTTGGGCGGCCCCGCTTTGCGGGGCCGCTCTTGTTATCTGGAGGACCGAAGCAGGACTACGACGTGACCTTCCTCGGATGCCCCCCGTCCAATGGTTGGCCTCTTATTATCCGTCAAAGTTCCGGGAGCACGAGTGATCGGTCATTTCCTGAAGGCATCGTCAACAATCGCAAAGAGATCCGGCGCTAACGCCTTCATCCTCGGCGCCGCCCTGGTTTTTTCGGCGGCTAGCGCCAACCGCGCGCTCGCGCAGGTGCCGGCATCGGCCGATACCGTGCAGCCTGTCCGGACGGATACCACCAACAACCTCGCCATCAGCTCCGACACCACGAGGGAAGTGAAGCACGTGGTGAAAAAGGGCGACACGCTCTGGGATCTGGCGCAGTTCTACCTGAAGGACCCGTTCCGCTGGCCAGAGATCTTTCGCCGCAACACCGACGTCGTGAAGGATCCGCACTGGATCTATCCCGGCGAAGTCATCCGCATCTGGGGAAGCGAAGTGAAGACCGCGGCGCTCGCGAAGGCTGACAGTGCCGGCGAAGTCGTTTCTCACATCGTAACACGCCCCGCTCCGCCTGCGCCCACGCCAACGCCAACGACGACGCAGGAAAGCGGTGGCCGCTCGGATCTTACGACCTTCGCCTCCCCGTTGAGCCGCGCCGCGGCCGCGTTCCAGGCTGATGTGGCCGGCCGCTCGCGTAGTGGTGGAGTGCGCAGGGGCGAAGTCGAGGCCGCGCCTTACGCGGACCGCTCGGGAGGGCCCAAGGGCGCGGGCAGACTCATCTCGAGCGTCGATCGCCCCGGCATCAAGACCAGCATCATTCAAGTCAGATATCAGATCAACGACGCCCTGTTCATCGACCCTCCGAAGGGCCTCGTTCCCCGCGTCGGCGACCTCTACATGTCGTACATCCTGGGCCCCGACCTTGGCGAAAATGGCCAGGTGGTGATTCCCACCGGCCTCCTTCGCATCGAAGACATTCCACAGGGGCAGCGGCCGATCGTGCGCATCATCAAGCAGTACGGTGAGATCATGCTCGAGCAGCAGCTCGTTGCGGCGCCCGATCTTCCTTTCCCCACGGGTGCCTTGTCGCCAGTCGCCGCCGGAATCAGAGGAACGGTTCTCTACATTCACAACGAGCCGGTGCTGCCGACGATCGGCTACTACGTGCTCATTTCGCCGAATTCCAGGACCGGCATCCAGGTGGGTGATGAAGTGAGTTTCATCGACAATACCACCGGGCCCGAACAGCTGAATCATGCTCCTCCGGTGATCGCCGGTGTCGCTCAGGTCGTGCGGGTAACACCCTTCGCGACGACAACGATCATCATCAGGCAGACTCAGCCGACGATTCGTGATGGAATGCCAGTGCGCCTGACCGGCAAAATGCCCTGAGAAAGCGTCGTGCCCCCCCCGGTGCGTTTAGCTCTGCGATAATGCGCTAAAAGCCGGGCGGGGAATTAAATTAGGCGATCAGATGATACCGATCGCCCACTTCGTTGCCGTCACGTTTTACCTCGCCGCGGCCGCCGTCGCGGCGCTGCCCTTTGCGCGTCGTGTGAAGGCGCCCGTAGGGGGCGTCGTCATCATGCTCCTGCTCGGAATTGGAGCCCACGCCACCGCGCTCGCGGGCCTCACGCGGCAGGCCGGCGCGGCATCGCTCACCGGACTTGGACCAGGGCTGTCGTTCGCCGGTCTCGTCCTTGTCATCTCGCTCGTCGTCGTTGAGAGTCTCGCGCGCGAGGTCAGCCTCACGCTCGTGGCGGCACCTGTAGCCGCGCTCATCACCGTGGCGGGCAACCTTGCGGGGATGCGTCCGTTTCTCGAGCCACAGGGCGTGCGCGCCGTCTGGCTCACTATGCACATCGTGCTGAGCTTCATCGGAATCGCCGCGTATGCGACCGCGGCCGCGGCGGGAACGATGTACCTCGTCGCGCGACGGGAGCTCAAATCGGCGCGATTCGGGGCAATCTTCAGATTTTTCCCGCCGCTCGACACGCTCGATCGGGTAAATCACCTCGCCTCCATCGCGGGATTTCTCGGGCTCACGCTCGGCCTCGCGCTCGCCGCGGGGTATTCGTTCGAGTATCGCGCGCTTGTTCTGCCGCAGATCATCTGGGGCATGGGCGCCTGGGTGGGTGTGAGCGCGCTGGTACTCGGACGGGTGCTGCGCGGATGGCAGGCGCGGCGCGCGGCGCTGATGTCAGCCGTGACGTTTGCGAGCGTCGTCGCGCTCTACGTCGTGTTCAGGATGGCGTCGCTCAATCGGGGGCAGTTCCTGTGAGTGATTTCCCGATCGCCCTGCACGGGGAGCGCATCACCGCGGTCGTCGTTGGCGGCGGATCAGTCGGGACGCGCAAGGCGCTCGCGCTGGCGGACGCCGGCGCCCAGGTCCGAGTCGTCTCGCCCCTCGTGACAGCCGAGCTGGATGAAGCGGAACGGTTGCGCCGGATCACGATCGCCCGCGAGTCGTATCGCAGCGATCACCTCGAGCGCGCGACCCTCGTCATCGCCGCTACAGACTCGCGCGAAGTGAATGCGCAGGTCGCGCTCGATGCCAACTCTCGCGGGAAGCTCGTCAACATCACGGACTATCCCGACGAGGGAAACTTTCACACGATGGCAATGCATCGTTCCGGGGACGTCACCATCGCGGTTACGGCGGGCGGCGTTCCGGGAGCCGCGGCAAGAATACGCGACGCCATCGCCGAGCGGTTCGACGGCCGCTACGAGCGCGCCGTCTCAGCTCTTCGCGGACTCCGTTCGCGCCTCATCGCCGGCGGCGACGACCGCTGGCGCGCCGCCGCTCCCAAGCTGATCGGCGACGACTTCTGCAGCTCGGTCGAAGACGGATCGCTCACCGAAAAGGTGGATTCGTGGCGTTGATCGTCGCCGGAGTCAGTCACACGACGGCGCCCATTGAGGTGCGCGAGAAGTTGACGCTCACGCCGCAAGACGCCGTTCGCGAGCTGGCGCTCCTGCGCGCGAACGGCCTGATCCGCGAAGGCGTCGTTCTATCGACCTGCAACCGCACCGAGATCTACGCGGTGGAAGAATCCAATGACGCGCTCCCGGATATTTCGTCGCTTCTCTCGAACCGGCTCGGCGACGACGTCGCGGGATTCATGTACGTGCACCGCGATCGCGAAGCGACAGCCCACCTGTTCGGCGTCGCCGCTGGGCTCGACTCGATGATACTGGGCGAAGCGCAGATCCAGGGACAGGTGAAGGAGGCCTGGGAGCAATGCCGCGCCGAATCGGGCCCGATCCTCAACCGCATGTTCCAGAGCTCGCTCCTGGCGGCGTCCCGCGCGCGAGTGGAGACCGGCATTGGCCGAGGCGCCGCATCTGTGAGCTCGGCCGCCGTCCAGCTCGCGAAGAAAATCTTCGGTGGGCTCGGTGGCAGGCGGGCAATGATACTCGGCGCTGGCGACGTCGCGGAGCTCGCGCTCGAGTGTCTGCTGAAGGAAGGAGTGAGCGTTGCAATCGTGGCCAATCGCACCCACGAGCGCGCGCAGAACCTCGCTGAGCGCCACGGGGCGACGGCGATGCAGTATGAAGAGTGTTGGGAATCGCTGCACGACGTCGACGTGCTGATTTGCTCTACTGCTTCGCCATCGCCGGTAGTCACGGTGGCCCGCGTTCGCGCTTCGATTGCCGCCCGCGGCGACCGGCCGCTCTGCATTCTCGACATCGCGTTGCCGCGCGATGTCGAGGCAAGTGTCGGAGATATCGGAAACGTCTTCCTGTACGATCTGGACGATTTGCGCGCAGCCGCCGCGGCCAATCTCGAGCAGCGCGGGGAGGATGTGCCCGCCGCCCGCAAGATCATCGCGGAAGAGGTCCAGAAATACTGGGACTGGGTTGCTGGCCTGGCGGCGGTACCGGTCGTGCGGGAGTTTCGGGAGGAGATGGACAGATTGCGGAGTACGGAGCTTGCTGCGGCACTAAAGCGCCTGGGGCCGCTTTCGCCCGAACAGGCGGAAGCGATCGAACATTTCTCGAGATCACTGATGAACAAGTTCCTGCATGAGCCGAGCGTGCGACTGAAGGCGGCGGCCGCCAACGGGCGGGGTCTCGGAGTTGTCGACGCGGCGCGCTACCTGTTCGCGCTGGAGAACAAGCGTGGCACCGATCCGCAAAAAGGAGATTCTACCGACATTGCCTAAAATCCTCGTAACGGGCGGAGCCGGGTTCATCGGCTCACACGTCGCCGACCTCTTTCTCGCCAGGGGATTCGACGTGTCCGTCGTCGACGATCTGTCTAGCGGAAAACGGGACAATCTTCCGAGCAAGGCGCGCTTTCATGAGATCGGCGTGAACTCAAAAGAATTCGCGCAGCTGGTTCGCGACGAACGGTTCGACGTCGTAGCTCACCTCGCGGGCCAGATCGACGTTCGAAAGAGCGTGGCCGATCCCGTCGTCGACGCGACGATCAACATTCTCGGCACACTCAATCTCATGGAAGCGGTGAGGCAGAGCGGTGCTAAAACCCGAATCGTCTTTACGTCCACGGGCGGAGTGCTGTACGGTGATTTCAACAAGCCACCCAACGTCGAGACGTACCCGAAGGATCCGGAGTCGCCGTACGCAATAGCCAAACTGAGCATCGAGTATTACCTCGCGTACTACGGACGCGTTCACCAACAGGACGCGGTCGCCGTGCGCTTCGGAAACGTTTACGGTCCACGCCAGGACCCACATGGGGAAGCCGGCGTGGTAGCCATTTTCAGCGGGCGGATTCTCGGCAATCGCCCGCTTACGATTTTTGGGGACGGACTTCAGACGCGGGACTATGTCTACGTTGGCGACGTTGCTCGCGCGGTCTGGCTGGCGGCGACGAAGCCGCTGCCAGAGAAGGGACGGCTCGACGCCCGCGCGTTCAACATCGGAACCGGTGAGGGCACGAGCGTCCTCGAGATTGCCAGGATGTTGCAGGGAGCGGCCCGCAGTAAGGTACCAATCGAGTTCGCCCCTCATCGTCCCGGAGAGCAGCAGGAATCCTTCGTTGATCCCAGTAAGGCACGCGAAGTACTGGGCTGGGTTCCAGAGATTGCGCTCGCCGACGGCCTGGCGAAGTCCTACGCCTGGTTTGCTCGCGAGACGAGCGGAGCCGCCACTTGAATAGTCTCCTGATGTTCCAGGCCGCTCAGAGGGTACCCAGCTCACCGATGGAGCTGGTGACCAGCTCGACCGGCGCGACGAAAATCGTGCTCGCGATCCTCGTCGTGCTCTCCCTCCTCAGCTGGGGGATCATCTTCGGCAAGTGGTACGAGCTGAAGAAGGCGCTGAGAATCACGCGCTCCTTTGCGGATGAGTTCGCCGGCGTTCCCACCGTCGATCGCGCGTCCCAACTGGCGCGCAGCATTGGCGGGCCGCCGGCCGTGATCATGGAGCGCGCGATGCGCTTCATCGCGGAGACGACGCCCGCGCTCTCGGGAACGACGGAGCGATCGGCGCGATTCAGCAGCGCGCAGGTGGAAGCGCTCCAGCTGGTCCTCGACGCCGAGACGACATCCGAGCGTGACCGACTCGGCAAATGGGTCACCGCGCTGGCCACAATCGGATCTGTCAGTCCGCTCATCGGACTCCTCGGAACGGTGCTCGGCGTCATCGACGCGTTCGTCGGAATCGCATCCAAAGGCTCCGGAAACATCGGCGCCGTTGCTCCAGGCGTCGCCGAGGCGTTGATCGCGACCGCGGCGGCGCTCAGCGTCGCGATTCCGGCGGTGTTCGCGTACAACATCTTCGCTGCGCGCCTCAACAAGATCGAAGGACAGGTCGAGAGCATCGGATCGGAGCTGATCGCGCTGATGGTCAGAGAGGGCATGATCTGATGGGGCGCCGCAGACGCGGTCGCGACAGGCTCGTGCTCAACGCCGAGATCAACGTGGTGAGCCTGATCGACGTGATGATGCTGCTGATGATCATCTTCATGATCACCGCGCCGATGATGCAGGGCGGAGTGGACATCACGCTTCCCAAGGCGCAGGCCCGGCCTCTCGAGTCGAAGAGCGGGCTCACCGTGACTGTCGATCGCAGCGGCGCGATTTTCGTCGACGACGCGCGTCTCACGCTCAGCCAGTTCTCGTCGAGCTTCAAGGCGCTGGCGCAGCGGCGAGGCTCGGGCGGCGTCTACCTGCGGGCTGACGATCGAGTGCCGTACGGCTCGGTCGTACAAGTGCTCGCAATCATGCGAGCAAGCGGCGTCGGAGACATAGGATTGGTGGCCGAGCCACCAGTGGCGAAGTAATGCCTGGCCGAGAGAGTGGGTCGCGACTCGTTGCACCTTTCACGCTCTCGGCGATACTTCACGCGGCGGTGGCGACGCTGCTCTTCAACACGATGAAGGAGCGCAAGCCGGTAGCGCTGCCGCCGATGTATCGCGTGGAAATCGTGGCTGCTCCGCCGGGCGAGAGAGCGATCGGCGAGGTGAAGACCGCGCAACCCAAGGCGGCAGCATCTGTTACGCAGCCGACTGCCACGCAGTCAAGCGTCAAGGAAATGCCGCTGCCGACCGCGAAGCCCGCGCCCAGGACTCCGGCGCGAGCGACACCGACGCAGGGGAAAGTTGCGCAATCACAAAAAGTGGCCCCTCCGACTGAAGCCAAAGTCACGCCACAGCCAAAGACAGCGGCTCCAAAGGCGGGGGGCGGACCGACCGGTGGCAAGGGAACCGACGTGGCTACGGTGCGTAGCGACGGGATCGAGTTCCCATTTCCAGGGTATCTCACCAACATCGTTCGCCAGATTGCTCTCAACTTCAAACCACGGAATCCCGCTGCGCGTCTCAAGGCGGAAGTTCGGTTTCTGATCCATCGCGATGGCTCCGTATCAGACATCACATTCATCAGAAAATCCGGCAATTTCTCCTTCGACCTCGAAGCACAGGGCGCGGTGGAAGCGGCTTCGAGCGTGCGTGGCTTCGGTCCGTTGCCCGATGGATTTCCCGACGACGTCCTCCCCGTTGTATTCAGCTTCGATCCCGAATTCCTGAAATGAGACTGAGCGCGTGGTGCGTTTCCATCGTCGTCATCGCCGCCACGCTTGCGGCAGCGACGGTCGCGCGCGCGCAGGACACGACTGCCGCTCCCGGCGTGCGGCTCGGACTCAGCTACACGGCGGGCAGCAAGCCCGGTGTGATCGTCCTCCCGGTGCAGGACGACTACGACGATTCGCTGCGGACCATCGTGCAGCGCGATCTTGACTACAGCGACCGCACCACCGTGATCGCGCTCGATGATGCGACGCTGAGCGGCCTGGTGCCGGCCGCGGGTGAGAAGATCAACTTTGCGCTCGTCGCGAAGTTCGGAGCCGCTCTGCTCATTCGCATGACGCCGACGACGCAGGGACTGCACGTGGCCGCCTACGATGTCGCCAGAGGGCAGCTTCTTCAGTCGGAGCACTTTCTCTTCGACCGGCGCGACCGTGACTGGCGGTTCGCACTTCATGGGGTATCCGACCAGATAGAGCAGTGGACCTTCGGGAAGCGCGGCATCGCACAATCGCGCGTCGCATACGTAAACGATGGCGAGCTGAGAATCGTCGACAGCGATGGCGCCGAGACGCGCTCGATTACGACTGGTCGGGGGGCGCTGTCGCCGGCGTGGTCCCCGGACGGACGGTCTGTCGTCTTCACCGTTCTTGGCAACGCCGGGACACAGGTGCAGGAGCTCGATGTCCGCACTGGACGCACGCGAAGGGTGAGTCAGATTCGCGTTGGGCTCAACATTACGCCGATTTATCAGCCCGGCGGAAATGCGATTCTTTACTCGCAGGGGAGCGGCAACGGAACCGATCTCGTT
Source organism: Gemmatimonadales bacterium UBA4720 (assembly GCA_002404335.1). GTDB lineage: Bacteria > Gemmatimonadota > Gemmatimonadetes > Gemmatimonadales > Gemmatimonadaceae > UBA4720. Next base: position 5,834 of record DHJM01000019.1, on the reverse strand, counting down.
CTGGCGGGTCTTGATTCAGGCTTGCCAAAGAAAATCACGATTGGAAGGGGGACGGACAACACGTCGCCGTCCTACAGTCCCGATGGGCACCAGATCGCGTTCATCTCCGGGAAGTCGGGCGCGCCCCAGGTGTATATTATGGATGCGGACGGGTCTAACGTGCAGCTGCTTACGCCGTACACGGCTGGAGTGCGCAGCTATCGAGCGAGCCCGGACTGGTCGCCAGACGGACGCGCGATCGCGTACGAGCAGCAGAATGGGAACTTCCAGGTCTTCATGATCGATTTGCGGGATCGCGTTCCGAAGCAGCTCACGAGCGAGGGCGAGAACGAGGATCCGTCCTGGGCACCCGACGGGCGGCACATCGTATTCACTTCGTCGCGGGGCGGCGACAAGCAGCTGTGGATTCTCGACACCGAGTCTGGCCGCGCGCGGCAGCTCACCCACAGCAGGGGAGCGAGATTGGCGGCATGGTCGCCGATTCTCGCCAATCCGGAAGTAGGGACATACTCACAATGACGAAAACAACTCCATTGTTTTTTGCCGCCATCGCCCTGGTTTCGAGCGGCTGCTTTTTCGCGACGAAGTCGGATTTCGACAAGCTGCAGGCGGACATCGTCGGAACGCGCGCTGGTTCGAGCGCCGCCGATTCTGTGCAGCGCGCCTATCTGATCGACGTTACTCGCTCGGTTCGCGCGCTCAACGACTCGATCAGTGCCTTCAGCAAGAAACTCAATACGATGCGCACGGCCACCGAGTCGGATCTCGCGGCGATGAAGGAAGACATCTCGCAGCTCCAGGACATGAGCGGGCAGAGCGAGCGGCAGCTGCGTGACATGCGCGCGGCCGTCGAAGAGAAGAGTCAGGCGGGGGCTGCTTCGGGTGGCGACAGCACGAGTTTGGGCGTCGGCGCGGCGGTGACTGGCCCCGGTCCCGGCCAGCTCCTGCAGGCCGGCCGCGACCAGCTTCTCAAGGGCGGCAACGTCTCGGCGCGCGCGGCGTTCAGCGAGCTGATCGCGAAGTATCCGAAGTCCGACCTCGTTCCCGAGGCGATGTTCTACACGGCGCAGGCATACGCCGCCGAGCGAAACGCCGATGCCGCTGACGCGGAGTACGCCTCGCTGATCACGAAGTACCCAAGCTCCCCACGCGTGCCGACGGCCATGTACAAGCGCGCGTTGCAGATGCAGGCGTCGAAGAAGACCCCCGAAGCCAAGCGTCTGTTCCAGGAAATCATCAAGCGCTTCCCGCGCTCTGACGAGGCCGCCCTCGCCGACGAGCGTCTACAGTCGATTCGGTAGCACGGAGTAGTAGCATGAGCGAAGCTCCGGGCAACGAAATGCCGTTCCTGGATCATCTGGAGGAGCTGCGCAAGCGGCTTTTCTGGATCGGCGGCGCGATTATCCTCGGCGTCGTGGTTGGCTTCGCGCTGCTCTCCCGGCTGGACATCATCCGCTTGCTGGAGCGCCCGATTCTGCCGCTGCTGCACGGGCAGAAGCTCATTTATACGCACCCGGGCACCTCCTTTCACATCCTGCTCAACGCCTCCCTCGCGCTGGGGCTCATCCTCGCTTCGCCGGTGATCGTCGGGCAGGTCTGGGGCTTCCTGGCGCCCGCGCTATACTCGCACGAGAAGCGGGTCGTAATCCCCGTGCTCGTCGCGATGGTCGCTCTCTTTCTCGCCGGCGTGTCGCTCAGCTACTTCGTCGTGCTGCCGCTGACGCTCCAGTTCCTCATGAGCATCGAGTCGACCGCATTGACGCCGATGATCTCGGCAACGGAGTACTTCGACTTCGCGATCAGCATGTGCGTCGCGTTTGGCGTCGTGTTCGAGGTTCCGATCGCGATTCTCGCCCTCACCGCGCTCGGCTTGGTCACTCCGCAATTCCTGTCGAAGTACAGAAAGCACGCGGTCGTGGTATGCCTGACGGCGGCGGCGTTCATCACGCCGGGCGCGGATCCTTACTCGTTGTTCGCGCTCGCGATACCGCTCTACGTGCTGTATGAGGTGAGTGTGTTCGTCGCGCAGTTCGCGTATCGCAAGCGTCAGAAGCGGCGGGCCAAGCGCGAGGCCGAGGACGCGGCTGAGTCACAGAGCGCGGGGGCTCCGGCGTGATGCGCTACATGCCTCTCGTTGTGTGCGCAATGCTTACCATGTCCGCGCCAATGAGTCTTTCGGCGCAAGTCCGGGGGGTCACTCCGCCACGGCGCGACACCGTTCGCGCGCGGCCGGACACGTCTCGCCACGACAGCACCGCCATCGATTCCACCAAGCCGAAGGATCTGCTCAAGTGGAACGAGCCCGATTCTGTCATGCGAGTCCTGATGGCCCGTCCCGGCTACAGCGCGACCCGCTATCAGGGTGACATAGCAGTGTTCAATGCGCAGACCCATGCACTCCAGCTCGTGGGGAAGAAGGCGGGCGTCAATCGCGACCAGACCGTGCTCGTGGGCGACAGCATCATCTACAACGATTCGACCAAGATCATCGTGGCGCGTGGCGACACCGTGATACTCCGCGATCCCCAGCAGCAGGCCGCCGACGTCATCGCCCGCGGTCGCATGGCGTACAACGTCGAGCTTCACCGCGGTGTGGTCGAGAACATCTCGACCGCAATCGAAGAGACGGGCCAGCATTGGCTCGTGGGTGGAAAGAACGCGGCCTTCGTGAGCGACACCACACGCGGACGCGAGACGGCGTTCTACGTCCGGAATGGCACGATTACCAGCTGCGACGACTCGATTCCCGACTACCATTTTCGGTCGAACGAGATCAAGATGATCACGAAGAACATCATGGTTGCCCGGCCGGCGATCCTGTACATCGGCGACGTGCCCATCATGTGGCTGCCGTTCATTTTCCAGGACATTCGCTCGGGACGCCGCAGCGGGGTCATCACGCCGCGCTTCGGGGTGAGCGAGCTGCTACGCAACAGCCCCACCTATCGGCGCCACGTCGAGAACCTCGGCTACTACTTCGCGATCAGCGACTACATGGACGCGCAGGTCGCGCTCGACTGGCGGAGCGGAGCGCGATCGACCGTGGGCGATCCCGGCTGGGTCCAGCTGAATGGAGAGATGCAGTATCGCTGGCTCGACAGGTTCGTTAGCGGCCGGCTTGGGCTATCGCAGCACGACCAGGGCGACGGCTCGAAGAACACGAGCCTGAGCTGGAGCCATTCGCAGGCTTTCTCCCAAAGCACTCACTTTACCACGAACATCAACTACGTCAGCAACACGTTCGTTCAGAGGAGCTCGGCGTTCAATCCGGCGGCGGTCCTCGCCAGCATTAACTCGAGTGCGAACTACGACACGAAGGTAGGTCCCGCCTCACTGAGTTTGGGCGGCACCCGAACGCAGCACCCGGGACGCACCGAGGTCGAGCAGAGTTTTCCGAACTTCAGCATCACGGTTCCAACACTGTCGCCGGTGTCGTGGTTCGACTGGTCGCCTGGCTTCAACGTGTCGACGAACCAGATCCTCAACAGCGACCAGGGTGCCGAGTTTCCCTACCGGTACTTCACGAACCAGACGGGACTGCCGGACAGCGTTCGTCGAGTACTCAACTCGCGCAGTACCAGCTCGAGCTTCAACACACCCATCAGAATCGGCGGCTTCACGTGGAGCAATTCATTCAGCCTCGCCGATCAGGAGAATGATGCTCCCGCGTTGGTCAAAGTGAGGGATGTGAACGACTCGTCGAAGGTAACGCCCACGATATTCGCCAAGACATACTCGACCCAAATCGATTGGCAGACCGGCATCAACCTCCCCGCCTTCCTCCAGAGCTCCCTGAAAGTGACACCGTCGGTGTCGTTCGGGAACGTCGACGGACACAGCTATTGGCGGCGCACAGAATTGGATGGCGGGAAGCTGGTTCACCAGGCGAAGCGGGCCACCGTTGGCCTCAGCGCGTCGCCCACCCTCTTCGCGCTCTTTCCCGGTTTTGGCCCGGTGTCGCGGTTTCGTCATTCGATCACGCCCATCATCAGCTATGGCTACGCGCCGGCCGCAAACATCAGCGACGAGTATCTCCATTCGTTGAACACGAGCCGGCAGGGGTATCTGGGCGCGCTGGCCCAGAACAGAGTGAGCCTCGGCCTGTCCCACGTGCTGGAGGCGAAGCTCAAGTCGAGCGATACGAGCAGCGCCGCCGAGCCAAGGAAGATAAAAATTCTGTCGATGAATTTCTCCCCTCTGGCGTACGATTTCGAACGAGCGCGCCAGACCCATCGCTCCGGGTTCGCCACCGACGCCATAAGCTCCGATTTCTCGACCGATCTCATCCCCAGCTTTCACGGGGGCATCCGCTACTCGCTCTACCAGGGAGACATCCTGAGCGACAGCGCGCGGTTCAAGCCATTCCGCGAGAGCATCGATGCGGGCTTCACCATCAACTCGCAGTCGGGAATCTTCGGGGCCATTAGCAGAGTGTTCGGCCGTGCAATCCCGCAGCAGAATCCGCAGATCGAGCGCGTGGAAAAGAGTCCGGACGACGCGCAGGCGAGCGCGGTGGCATCGATGCCTGTTGCCGGCATCTCAGCGAGAAACCGTCAGTACAACATTCCGGAGACGCAGGGTTGGTCGGCGACTCTTCAGTACAGCTCGAGCCGCCAGCGTCCTCCGACAGGCAACGCGACAATTATCGACAACGATCCGGCGGTCAAGTGCGCACCGGCTATATCGAACCCGATCATATACCAGCAGTGCATTGAGGCCGAATCCGCGAACCCCAACGGCGGCGTACCGCCCACGGCCGCCACTGCCGGTGGCGCTTTCTTTCGGACGCCTGGGCGGGACAACCTGAACTCGAACATGACCTTCCACCTGACGCCGAATTGGGCCGGATCCTGGAGCACGAACTACGACTTCCAGGCGCATAAGTTCGGGAGCCACGTTGTCACGCTGCAGCGGGCGCTGCACGACTGGAAGGCGATCTTTGCCTTCACGCAAGCTCCCAACGGGAACTTCGCTTTCAACTTCTTCATTGCCCTCACCGCCGAGCCCGACCTAAAATTCAACTATGACAAGCAGACGTACCGCCCGATAGCCCCCTGAAGTTGACCCAACGGCTCAACATCACCAATGGAGACAGCGCCGCCGCCACACTGAGCGAGGCCGGCGTCGAGGGCAAGATCATACCTTGGCGGGACGTGCTGCACGAAGGACCAGTTGATTCGTCGCTCTCGCTCGAAGCGCTGAGCAAGGAGCGCGCGCGGTTCATCTCCGAGCAGGGGTGGGACGATTTCGCGCACGTGAGCGGAAACTTCGCGGAGCGCGATCGTGTGATCCGGCACCTGGATTACTTCGACGAAGTGGTGCTCTGGTTCGAGGACGACCTGTACGACCAGCTGCAGCTGATACAGCTCCTCGACTTTTTTGGGAGCGGTGCCGCTCGCGGGAAAACACTCTCGGTGATCGTTGTCGACGGCTACATCCCGCCGCTCTCGGCCACCCAGTTGAAGCAGCTGGACAAAACGCGTCCGCGCGTGACGCAAGAACAGCTCGAGCTGGCGAAGCGGGCCTGGAAGGCGTTCGGATCGACCGACCCGACTTCGATCTCGAAGCTGCTCGACGAGAACACATCTGCTCTTCCGTACCTTGCACCCGCCCTGAGACGGCACCTCGAGGAGTTTCCGTCTACGGTCAACGGACTGTCCCGCTCCGAGCGTGAGGCGCTCACCGCGATCGGGGCCGGGCATTCGACACCCGTTGCCGCATTCCTCGAGGTTGCCACAAAACAGGAGAGCATCTTCCTCGGAGACATCGTCTTCTATTCGTACCTGGAGAGACTGAGCGGCAAGAAGGACGCGCTCGTCACCTGGAAGGATGGA
>DHJM01000047.1:11066-11546 GCA_002404335.1 Gemmatimonadales bacterium UBA4720 | reverse complement strand
AGTGCGTTGCACCACCAGCACCAAATCACCCTGGTATGCAATTTCGCCTGACACGATATACGATCTGGTAATACGCGATGTCGTTGGAATCATTCCTTGGCATGCCTTCAACTCCACAGAATTCCTCCAGCCACTTCCTTGTGAAACTGGAGTGGGAAAGCGTATGAGCAGGTTGTGAAGGTCTGCTAAAAGTGCCGAGCTGACAGAGCTGCATTTTTCAGCGACGCTATCTGTTTCCACTATCAGACTGTCACCCATGAGTGTCCCGGAGAGTTGAACAGGCAGTTGTACGAATTGTGTGGGACCGATCGTACCCTGGGTTGTCGTTGAAAATGTGTCGACAGCAGCGGTGAAATGAACTGTGTCGCCGAGTCGCTCGAGCGAGAGCGACTCGCGTGTAGTGTTCGTGGCAATTTCCTGATGGGAGCCAGAGTCTGAGTTGCTCTCTATCCTGGCACTTCTGGATATCTGGTAGAGAAT
>DHJM01000047.1:10681-10847 GCA_002404335.1 Gemmatimonadales bacterium UBA4720 | reverse complement strand
ACCAGTTGCTGGTTTTTCGGCGCATCGTCTCGCTCTTTATCGAGCGCGTGGTTGAGAAAAACGAACAACCTCCGACGCTACTCCGTCGGAGGTTGTTGCATCGTCGGCAAACGGTCTATAAGCCGGGTTCTGTCGGGCTACTCGCGTAACCCGGACGATCATTTCT
>DHJM01000047.1:9891-10588 GCA_002404335.1 Gemmatimonadales bacterium UBA4720 | reverse complement strand
CGCATATTTGGCCTTGCTCCAGCTGGGGTTTGCCATGCCGCACATGTTGCCATGCGCGCGGTGGGCTCTTACCCCACCGTTTCACCCTTGCCACCCGTGAAGATGGCGGTCTGTTCTCTGTGGCACTTTCCGTCGCGAACGGCTCTCGCTGTTCGCGCCCAGGCGTTACCTGGCAGCCTGTCCACCGGAGCCCGGACTTTCCTCGAATAGGTACCACATGGATACCAATGCGCGATCGTCCGACCGTTTGCCTCCTCAAAATATAGCAGACTGACGAAGCAGGGTGGATCCTGGTTTCAGGCTCTCTCGCGAAGGACGATATTCTGACAGTCGAATGGTATTGTGCCCCATCAGCGCGGTCTTACCCGTAAACCGTGAGGTTCTATATGCCTTCCGACCAAAAGCGTGGCACCCGTACTCCTGTCTCGACTATCCTAACTCCTCTTGAACGTTCGAGCGTCGATGCGGCAGCACAGGGATTGTGCGACGCGCTTCACAGAGAATCGCTTGACGAAGTTCTTTCGGATCTGAGGCAACAGAAAGCAAGTCTGGTCCTGATCTCGGTCACCAAGTATGGCTCACAGAACTCGGGTCGTGTCGCGGCAATGGTTCGTGAATTTCCTAGAGTGCCAGCGGTGGCGCTGCTGACCGAAACGCAAAACTCCACTCCGCACACGACGCTGGCTCTTGGGCAGCT
>DHJM01000047.1:0-9837 GCA_002404335.1 Gemmatimonadales bacterium UBA4720 | reverse complement strand
CTACCGGGGATATCAAAGGACGGGTGGCGCTTCTTCGAGCTGCTTTTTGAATCGTCGCCGAAGATCTCCACCGTCCGGCAGCTCGCGCGCCACCTCAATATTCTGCCGAGCACGCTGATGAGTCGTTTCTTCCGTGCGAAGTTGCCGGCTCCGAAACGTTATCTCTCGCTGGCGAGACTCATACGGGCGGCACGGCTTTTTGAGAATCCGGGATTATCCGTCGCACGGGTAGCAAATCATCTCGACTACTCGTCTCCTCAGAGCTTTGGCCGGCACGTACGCACCATTATGAAAATGTCTCCCGTGAAATTCAGGAGCACGTACGATGGTCAGGGGATGCTTCAGCTATTCAGGACGGAGCTGATTCTTCCATACATAGACGTTCTGTGCGGGTTCCGTCCCTCAGCGGCATATCCAGGCTGGATGCCGAAAACTCAGCCTCGTGAAAGTTCTAGCTCTCGAGAACCTTGATGATCTGGCTTGCCGAGACGAGGCTGATGACCGGGACACCAGCTGCTTCAATTGCCTGTCGCCCACCTTCTTCACGGTCCACCAGAGCGAGCACGCCTGCTACGATTCCATTCGCGGCGCGCACGGCTTCAATGGCGCGAAGCGCTGATCCACCCGTAGTGATCACATCCTCTATCACAGCTACTCGATCACCTTCCTTGAAAGGTCCTTCGATGGTTTTCCCCGTTCCGTGAGATTTTGCTTCTTTTCGTACCGTGAATGCTCGCAAAGGACGAAGGGAGTCGGCACTGGCGTAGCTGATAGCATAGGAGATTGGGTCAGCACCGAGGGTGAGACCGCCAACTGCATCGATTTCCCATCCCGACTGCCGGAGGGTAGAGAGCGCCAGCGGACCGATGACTGATAAACCCTCCGGACTCATCGTCGTCAATCTTGCGTCGACGTAATACTTCGACTGCTTGCCGGAAGCAAGCGTAAACTGACCTCGTTTAGCGGAACGTTCGGCAAGCAGTGCGACAAGCAAGGAGTGATCAGTCATGGTGCGGGAGGTTATGGATTCTTATGATTGGAGTCAATGCATTTGCTTTCGGGAATCGAGTTCGATCACTGGACTGGTTTCGTCGGGTGGATCGTCTCCCTTGCAACCGTACTCGGTCTTGCTCTCATTCTTCGTCACGAGCGGCGCCAGGCTCGTAGTCTGGTTGAGCGGTCAAAGGAGCTCGAAAGGCTTTCCTCCGAGCTACTGCGGGTGAACCGCATGAAGAGCGAGTTCCTTGCAAATGTGTCCCATGAACTTCGAACGCCACTGAACGCCATTGTTGGCTTTGTGGACCTGTTGCGGGAGGGCGTATATGGGGAGCTTGCTCCCCGGCAGGTAAAGCCGGTCGAGCGTATAGAAGCCTCAGCAAATCATCTCCGGCATCTCGTCGATCAAGTCCTCGATCTTGCCAAGATGGCTGCCGGCCGGCTCGAGATTCATACCGAAAGTATCGACCTGCGCCCCTTCGTTCTCGATGTGGCGAGCGAGATTGAATCGCTGGTTAGCGAGAAGGGTCTGAGCCTGTCGCTCGTAATGGGTGCAGCCCTTCCACGTATCAGAACAGACCCGACCCATTTGCGACAAGTGCTCGTTAATCTGCTGGGGAATGCGGTGAAGTACACGAACGAAGGCGGAATCATCATTCGGACTCGCCTTGTCGACTCCCTCCCCGATAGCGGCTCTCCTTCCGTCGACCGGAGCTCGTATCCGACGAACCCCTGGATCGGTATCCAGGTAATTGATACTGGAATTGGGATTGACTCCGCGGACCAGAGTCGGATTTTCGAGGAGTTTGAGCAAATAAATGCCGGCCCTCGAGGCAACTCCGCGGAACGGGGCACGGGACTGGGGCTCGCGATTTCTCGCCGCCTTGCCGCATTGATCGGCGGAATGGTGGAACTCGATAGCGAGCTCGGAAAAGGTTCGACTTTTACGCTTTGGCTGCCAGTCGACCCCGACGATTTACCGGTTGCGCCTAAGTAATCCCTTGAACTTATCCAGAATCTTTGGCAGTTCTGGCGTGATGTTGGCCGCTTCAGCAAAAGCGTTTGCAAAGGCCATTACACTTGGATACCGCGCCGCCGGCGACCGGGAGAGAGCACGCATGACTACGGCGTCGAGCTCTGGCGCGAAATCGAACCCCCCCTCTCCTGCGTCCTTTAGTGGGATGGGAGGCATGGTCAGCAGCTGAGTGAACATCTCACGTGGCGCCTTGGCGGTATAGGGTAAACACCGAGTCAGCAGGAAGTACGCGATCGTGGCGAGGCTGTATTGGTCAGCCGCGGCTGTTACTATCTCGCCCGACAGGGCTTCGGGGGCGATGTACATGAGCGTGCCGACAAAGAATCCAGCCCGGGTCAAACGCTCGTCAGTCGAAGCCTGCGTGTCGGTCGCAATTCCGAAGTCGAGCAGCTTCACGCGCCTGGTTTTCGGGTCGTACATCACGTTTTCGGGCTTCAGATCGCGATGTACGATGTTGGCGTCGTGAGCCGCCTGCACGCCGGCTGCTATCTGTGTGACAATGTTTGCGACGTCATCTCTTGGAAGGGGCGCATTCTGCTTGGCGTAGCGGTCCAGGATTTCACCCTCGGCCCACTCGATGGCGAGAAAATGGAGACCGTCCGCTTCTCCAATCTCGATCGTCTCGACGACATTGGGATGTTTTACCCTGGCACCGTACTCTGCCTCGCGGACGAAACGGGCTACGGCCGTCCTGTCCTGGCGCAGTTTTTCCCGTAGCACTTTGACTGCCACGGTGCCATGATTGGGATGATCGGCAAGGTACACGGCGGATGTACCGCCTTCACCTACCTCTTTCCTGATTGCATAGCCGGCAACCGAAGCTCCGACCATTTGTTCTCGAGACACGCCGCGAAGCTAATAGAAACCGGCAAGACCGGATAGGGTAATAACTTCTCATGCTGATTTCTGCCAAATACTGTTTGGGACTGCTCTTCGTTGGAGCCACGGCCGTCAGTGGCTGCAGCTCCGCTCCCTCGCGTGCTAACCCCCCCAATCCGAGGGTACTTCCTCCAGCGGGAACCGCAACGCCGGATGTGAGCGAGCTCTATAGGAACATCGGGCTGCTCGCTGCTCCCAGTCCTGTCGCGTTCGTCGGAAAGGTCTCCTCCTTTGCAAGCGCATTTCCGGACACGACACTCGTTCTGGTGAGCATTTCGATCCCCAACCACGCGCTCACGTTCACCAGAGAAGGCGATCGGTATCGGGCGCCTTACGAGGTAAAGCTCAGCCTCAACCGTGGTGAGGTCGAGGCAGCAAACGTCAACGCGATGGAGATAGTTCGCGTTGGATCATTCCGGGAGGTAAACCGCACCGACGAGAGCATCATCTTCCAGCACTATTTTCATGTGCCGCCAGGGGTTTATGTGATTTCGGCAATGGTGCGTGATGTAGGCGGATCACGAGGTGAGACTCAACAGGATACGATCACGGTTCCCGCGCTGGGAATGGGGCACCTCTCTACTCCAGTCGTGGTCTACGAAGCGACCGGAAGATCCAGGCTCGACTCTGTCCCAGGCCTGCTCGTAAGCCCCCGCTCGAGTGCAGTCTTCGGTCGCGACAGCACGGTGGCGATTTATGTCGAAGCCTATGGGCAGGGGACTCGCCTGCCAGTCGATTTTGTCGTTCGCAATGAGAAGGGGGTGCAGCTGTTGCGTGATTCCGCTACACTGGCGCGACGGGGAGCACTGTTCAGCGGCGTCGTGAGCGTTCCTATCTCGACCGTGGGTGTCGGCATCGCTCAGGTCTCCTTTACCCGGCGAGACGCCCCCGACAGTGTGAAGGCTGCACTGTTTGTGAGCTTTGGCGAAGACATTCCTCTAATGTCGTTCGAGGACATGCTTGGCTACCTGCGATTCTTTGCGAGCGCTGGCCGTCTCAGCACGCTTCGAAATGCTCCGCCCGAGAGACGAGCAACTGCGTGGGCAGAATTCCTTCGTGCAACTGATCCGATACCTGAAACGTCAATAAACGAAGATATGCAGTCGTATTTTAGCCGGATTCAGGTCGCGAACGCTCAGTTCAGGATGGATCGGAATCCGGGTTGGCTCTCCGACCGCGGAATGGTGTTCGTAGCATTGGGAGAGCCCGATCAAATCCTTGAGCGGAACGTGAATCAGCAGATCTCAACTACCCAGATGGGCGCTACAACGCGGCTTCAGATCTGGCAGTATCGCAATTACAGCTCGCAGCTGGTCTTCTATGAAGACACTGGAAGATGGAGACTGACCAGGCCTAGCGAGACCGAATTTCTTTCACTCAACACCCGGCGGCAGCGATAGAAACGCTTCATCGAGCACCGCACAACTCATCTTCCAATAAACGCTCTCGTGCTCCTGCTAAAATGAGGGCGTTTATATTGACTCCATGAAAGGTCCAGACAGCCCGCGACTGTTTCTGGTCGATGGTTACGCCCTCATATACCGCGCCTTTTTCGCGCTCATTTCACGGCCCCTGACTACAAGCAAAGGCGAGAATACTTCTGCCAGCTGGGGGATCGCGAATTTTCTGCAGCGCCTTATTACGAAGCACCAGCCGGATTACCTGGGCTGGGTGCATGACTCTGGCCTCTCGTTTCGGCACGAGCGCTACCCCGCCTACAAGGCAACCCGCGAAAAGCTGACAGAAGAGCTTCAGTCTGATTTCGATCGTGGCATGGAGCGTATCTCCCAGATACTGGATGCCTACCGGATCCCGATCTTGTCGCTGCCGGGGTACGAAGCCGACGATGTAATAGGGACGCTCGTTGCAAGGAGCGTCGAAGCCGGGGTGAACGTAGTTGTAGTGTCCGGCGACAAGGACTTTCAGCAGCTGGTGAAGCCTGGAGTCTGGTTGCTAAACCCCGGACGGGGCGGGCCCGCGAATGTCGAGGAGCACTGGGTAGGGGTTGAAAACGCGGATGAGCGCCTTGGCGTCCCTCCAGAATTCGTTACCGATTATCTCGCGCTTGTCGGTGATTCGTCGGACAACGTGCCCGGAGTGCGTGGAATAGGTGACAAGACAGCCTCGGAGCTGGTGAAACAATATGGCCACCTCGAGTCGATTCTCGCGCACGTGTCCGAGATCACCAAGAAGCGTCCCCGTGAAGCCCTTCTCGAGCACGCCGATAATGCTCGGCTATCGAAGGAATTAGTAACAATTCGCACCGATCTGGAAGTTCCATTCGACCTCGACTCGCTTGGGATAAAAACGCCGGATCACCGTCGCCTTCGCGATCTGTTCATTGAGCTGGAGTTTCACGCGCTGGCGAAGGACAGCGCTTTATTGGCACCGCAAGCTGAGGAAGGGCCGAAGAAACTGGTCAACTACATGACCGTCGATTCGGTTGAAGGATTGCAGCATGCCGTCAATCGCGCACACGCGACAAAGGTAATTGCCCTGGACACCGAAGTCGTGATTGACCCCGACAGCCCGCAAGCAGTCGATCCACTGCGCTCCTCCATCATCTCAATATCGATTGCCGTCGGTGAGGGAGAAGCATACTACTTTCCGCTCCGTCATAGACTGTCACGAAGCGGACAGGGCGAGCTTCTTGTCGATGCCGCTGGAGATCGATCCGCGACGGATGCGTCTGAAGAACGTGGCCTCATTAAGGGTGGGGACGAGGTCTTCCCGGAAGTGCCCTCAAAAAAGAAGAAAACGAACGGTGATTCGACAAGCATCGCGGCCAGGGCGTTACGGCAGAACCGCCCGACACAGGTCCGCAATCTTCCAGCGCTTGACTCGCCGGAGATGAAACCCCTCAAGGACCTTCTCGAAGATCCGTCGGTGCGAAAGACCGCTCAGAATGGAAAGTTCGACCAGCTGGCGCTTCGCTGCGCGGGTGTTCGGCTCGCGGGGCTGGATTTCGACCCAATGCTGGCGAGCTATGTGCTTGACCCGGGCCGCCGGTCCCATGGCCTTGATGTTTTGGCGCTCGAGTTTCTCGATCACACCATGACGTCCTATGCGGATCTCTGTGGCAAGGGTCGCTCGGCGATTCCGTTCGATGAATGCCCTGTTGAAGCCGCTCGTGATTACTCGTGCGAAGAAGCCGACATGGCCCTGCGCCTTCGCCAGGTATTCGAGCCCCAACTCGAATCACACGAGCTGACACGCCTTCTGGATGGCATTGAGATTCCTCTCATTAACGTCCTGGCTGAAATGGAATGGACGGGAATCGCGATTGACTTGCCATGGTTCTCGTCCCTTAAGCAGCGCTTTCAGGCAGAGCGCGAAGCCGTCGAGAAGCAGATCTACGAAACTGCGGGAACAGAATTCAACATCAACTCGAATCCCCAGCTGCGCGAGATACTTTTCGATAAGTTGAATCTGCCAATCCTGAAAAGAACGAGCACCGGTCCGTCTACCGATGCTAGCGTTCTCACGGAGCTGGCCGAAGAGGGCCACGTCCTGCCAACACTCCTGATGGAATACCGGGAGCTGTCAAAGCTCGAGAACACCTATCTCGATGCCTTGCCACGCCTTGTCAACCCGAAAACTGGGCGACTACACACCTCGTTCAATCAAACCGTCGCCTCAACTGGGCGGCTTTCGTCGGGCGATCCGAATCTTCAGAATATTCCAATTCGGCGAGAGCTGGGTCGTGACATCCGACGTGGTTTCATTCCGCGCAAGAACTGGCAACTCATGGCGGCGGATTATTCACAGATCGAGCTCCGCCTTCTCGCTCACCTCTCGCGGGACCCTGCATTTGTGGAAGCCTTCCAGGCTGGTGGTGACATCCACCGTCAGACAGCGGCGCTCATCTTCGATGTGCCGTTGGCGGACGTCACAGGCACAATGCGAAGCCGTGCAAAAACGATCAACTTCGCTACGATCTACGGTCAGGGTCCACACGCGCTCTCGAGGCAACTTGGCATCGAGCACGCCGAGGCAAAGGAGTTCATTGCTCGGTACTTCGAGCGCTTTCAGGGCGTTCGGAATTACCTGGATGCGATGGTCGCGTTCGCCCACGAGAATGGATACGTGCAAACGATCTTCGGAAGACGGCGCTACATCCCGGAGCTTCGTGAGCGGAACTTCAACGTCCGGGCTTTCGGAGAGAGAGTCGCGGCCAATTCACCGATACAGGGCTCAGCAGCCGATCTGATCAAGATCGCGATGATCAGGATCGATGACGGGTTCAGGACGAAAGACCTGCAGAGCAAAATGCTGCTGCAGGTTCACGATGAGCTCGTCTTCGAAGTATTTCCGAGCGAAATGGATCAGGTGCAGGAATTGGTGAAATACGAGATGGAACATGCCGCCCAGCTATCTGTCCCTCTCGTAGTCGATCTCGGTGTCGGAAAAAACTGGCTCGACACCAAGCCGTCCTGAGCTAGTAGCGGCGATGGTGCTGCTCGAACGCTGCCCAGTATGCGCCGCTGAGTAATCCCGCGAGATAGAGAAGACTGATCCAGAACGAATGGACGAGTACGCCGAGGATCGTGAGGTGAATCGCGTACGTGAGAAGCACGAATCCGATTCCAAACATTATCGTAAGCATTGCAGGTTGATCAGCATCGGTACTCCGCTTCACCGCGATGCTCCTTGCTATTCTAACTGGGAGTTGGTGAGTGAGACGGCCCCACGAAGCTGCGAGGGCTATGAGCCTCTCTCTCAACGAGGTCTTACTTTCCCTAACGACACTCGCCTCGGGTTGAGGCAGCCCCGCCTCTTCCGATACGGCACGAAGCCGCTTGGCGATCTCTTCCGTTAGGGCAACGTGGTCGGTGTTTGGCCACGAGTCCATCTCGATCGGTTCTCCGACATGCACTCCGGCGATCGTGCCCGGCACGCCCTTGTCCTCGAATACGAGTCCGAGCGGAAGGATCGTGACTCCCTTGATTGAACGCTTATCCCTAGCTTGGAGAGCGAGTCTTGCCAAGCCCGTCTTCAGCGGCTCGAGACCGACTTCATTGTGGCTCTTTCCTTCCGGGAAAATGAGAACCGCTCGACTTTTGCCAAGAAGGTTCAGAATCTCTTCGAAAGCTCCGGTGTTGCGAGACCGATCGACCTGAGGTCCGTTCGATTCTCGGGCCTCGTCGCTTACCCTGCGAAGTGGAACGACTCCGAGAACTCTGAACACCAAAGCAATCAGCGGATTGCTGAGTAGGGTAGCCTTGGCAGTCATCACTATCCGGCGAGGTACGACCCACCCTACGATCAGTGAATCAACCAGGGCATTCTGATGATTCACCGCGATGAGAAGTGGAGCACTGACAGGAATTCTGTTCCTGCCGGTGACACGGATGTCGCGATAGAACCAGTGAAGCGCGATTCCATTGACCCATCTCAGCCCACGGTAGATCATCGTGCTCGGGCAGTTCGAATGAAGTTGTCAGGAACGCCGCGTAGCATCCAAAGCGCGAATGCCATTCCAATCGCAACCGTCATTACGCCAGCTCGGTAAGCGAAACCGATTCCCATTGAAGGCGTAAATCCATCTACCGTGAACGCCCACACGAAGGGACCTACTACTGCCGCGGCTCGCGAAGAGAGAACCATAAGGCTGAAGAAACGGCCTGCTTCGACATCAGGAACCAGACTGAGAAGCAGAGGACGCTCTGCTGTGGCGACGCCCCCGTAAATCAGGCCGATGCAGGCGCCGACAACCCAGAAAGCCGTTCTCGTCGGAACGATGATCATCGAAATCAGGAGCAGGATCCAGCCCGCAATGACCCACGAAAGAGTTCTCTTGGGCCCAAATCGGTCTACAAATCGTCCGATACCGTAGCTCCCGATAACCGCGGGTACAGTGAGAATGACGAACAACGTCGCCTCCGAGCCTTTCACGAATCCCATCGCCTTAATTGCGTAGAGCGCCATATTTGCGACGATCGTTCCCATGGCATCCTGGTACAGGAACGACGTGAGGATGAATCTCAACGTTCCGGGGTACTTCTTTGCCTCGTCCAATGTGTGTCGAACATCGCGAAACGCCTCACGCCATGCGACGCGCTTCTTCCCGTGGATCACGTTGTGATCTCGACAGAAGAGAAACAACGGCAGCGAAAACAGAAGAAAAAGGATTGCAGTCGGTACAAAGGTGGAAACACGACCGCCGTGAACTGTGAATGGAACTGCACTTCTCAGGAAGCTGACAACCCGGTCCGGAATTGTTCCGAGTATCGGCAATTCACCTGTGAAAAAAGGAAATGTCAGTAGAACGCCGGTAATCGAACCGACGTATGATAGTGCGGCGCCCATACCAGAAAGCCGACCACGGTGGTCAACCGGAACCAGCTCCGGCATCATCGCATTGTAGAATGGCTGTGCCCCCTGATACGCGTAGTTCGCGATCGTAAAGGCCGCGAGCACTCCGAGGAGAGCGATGCCAGGCGATAACAACTGACGAGATACGGTTCCAGTTACACCCTCTCCAATCAGTGGTAAGCCCGTCTCGCCGAGGATGGCCATTACGACCGTTGACAAGCACGCGATCAGTGTAAAGCCGACTACCCACGGCTTCCGCTTCTGGGTCGCATCAGAAATTGCGCCGAATATTGGGATCGATACGACGACGAGCGCTGAGGCAATTCCATTCACTGTTGCGTAGAGCGTATTCGAGTGTCCCAGATCTTCTACGAGCCACACTGAAAAGTAGAGCGTGGCAATGTTCATGGAAAACACATTATTCGCGAAATCATAGAGTGCCCAGCTGAGCCGCTCTCTGAAGCGCGCAAACGGTGGATTGAAGTCTCCGGCCGGAGTGACGCTGAGAATGGCGCTGGCGGCTTCTTCTGTTTTGGTGATCGAACCCCTTGTCACCGCTTCCATTGTTAGCCTCTTTGCAGTGGGCCTCACGCGTGTACTCTACACCCGCC
>DHJM01000100.1:12155-12569 GCA_002404335.1 Gemmatimonadales bacterium UBA4720 | reverse complement strand
GTTGGACGGGCGCAACTCCCCCACGTCCGTTAGTGGCTGGCGAACACCCCGGTCTTCCCGCTCTTGTCGAACGTGAGCACCTGGTAGCGCTGGGCGGGCCCGCCTTCCATTCCGGGAGATCCCATTGGCATTCCTGGAACGGCGAGGCCAGCGATCCGCGGCTTCTGCGCGAGGAGCCGATCGATGTCGGCCGCTGGGACGTGGCCTTCGATCAGGTATCCATTCACGATCGCCGTGTGACACGCGGTCAATCCGTCCGGAACTCCGAGCGTGCGCTTGATCTCTGTCATGTTGGGAGTGTCCTTCGCGTCCACGCGGTACCCGTGCTTGATGAGGTGTTCGATCCAGCTCTTGCAGCAGCCGCAGCCTGGATCCTTGTAGACGGTGATGATCGGCTTCTTCGCCGCCTCGGGC
>DHJM01000100.1:11403-11956 GCA_002404335.1 Gemmatimonadales bacterium UBA4720 | reverse complement strand
GTGAGCCCAATGGTCCTGACGGGATGGCTATTCATTTGGGAATTGATTTGAGTGTCCGCTCGATCTGCTTCTTGTGCCGGCCCTCATGCTGGCCGACGAAAATGAGCCACTGATAAAGATCGAGCTCGCCCAGAACGGGATGGGTGTGCTTGATCTCGCCAAGCGAGAGCCCACTTCCCGAGACGACGGCGGCGCGGAGAGCTTCGCGCGAGCTCTCGAGACCATCGAGCGCTTCGCTGATGTCTATGTTCGTTCGCGGCTGAACTGCCGACGGCGCTTGCAGTACGGCGTTGTCGAGGACGGCACTGTATCGCTCGAAGGTCGGCATCACCGACGCCGTCGATTTCTCCTCGCCCAGCCCCGCCTCTCTCGCTTGGCCGACGCGCTTGGTGATGAGACGCGCGACCCCCGATTCCACCATGCGCAGATGCTCGAGAATCTCGGCTACCGACCATCCATCCGGAGCCGCGCGCCGGCAAAGTTTTTCGCCGTCGATGCCCTCGAAGCTCTGAAGGAGCTCTCTCCGTTTGTCTTCCACAAAAGTCATGGTTTC
>DHJM01000100.1:0-11354 GCA_002404335.1 Gemmatimonadales bacterium UBA4720 | reverse complement strand
TTCGGTATATAGTTGGTGCCCGCCCCTCGCTGAAAAATGACCTTCATCTGCCTCTGGATTCCCGCCGCCGTTCCTGCCTCTCTCGCCATCGGCACAACCACCGCCCCGCCGAAGAACGAGATCCTTCAACAACTGGTGCCTTCGCTGCTCGGAGTAGCTCCACGCGTGATGCTGGGAGCGAACGGAATCGTCTGGGCCGATGCGCGCGGAATGAGCGCCGAGTCTTTGGCTAGAGATCTTCTCGACGTTCTTCACGAGAAGGGAGTGGAGAAGGTGAGGGCTTCCATCTCCATCACTCCAGTCTCCGCCGAGGTCGCCGCTCGTCATGGAAATGGCGGCCTCGTCACAATCTCGCCGGGGTCGGAGCGCGAGTATCTCGCTCCGTACTCCGTTGGCGTGCTCGAGCCATCGCTCGCTCTGTCGACGATGCTCGATGGGATTGGGGTGGAGAGCTGCGGAGATCTGGCGGGACTGGATCTCGAGTCTGTCGAGGTTCGTTTCGGCGCCGAGGGGGCGCGCCTCTGGAGATTGTCGAGGGCCGACGACTCGCGCCGCATTTTCGCCAGCATGCCGCGGGCGCTGCCGACCGCTTCTCTCGACTGGGTGGATTACACGCTCAAGAATGCGGAGCGTCTCGTCTTCATCATCAACGCGCTCGTCGGAAACATCACGACGGAGCTCAAGTCGCGCGGCCAGTGCGCGCGCGAGATGACGATGATCTTCTCGCTCGCCAACCGTGAGACTTACGAGCATGCGCTGCGGCCCGCGAGATCGACGGCCAGCCACAAGGCGTGGATGCGACTGATACGCTCTCACCTGGAAAGAATCGTTCTTCCCGATGGCGTCGTCGGCATTACGATTCGTGTGGAAGCGGTAACGGGCGAACTAGAACGCCAGGGAGACATATTCGACCGCGGATTTGCCACCGCGCGCGCGGCGGAGGAAACGATCGCACAGCTGCTGGATGATCAGGGCGCGGTGGTGGTGATTCCGCGCAACACGCAGCACCCCTTGATCGATCGCCGCACGGAGTGGATCAGTCAGGAGCCGTCGCAGGCCTCGGCGAGAATCCAGCTGAGGGAGCGGGTGGTGAAAGCGACCGCCGCTCCCCGACTAACGCTCCAGCTTCTTTCCGAGCCCCGGCGAGTCGCTGTAAAAACCAGGCGTCGCCGCGATCATGAGCTGCCGGTGGAGTTTCGCGACAAGCACTGGATGCAGATCATCTCCGCGGCCGGACCCGATCGCGTCTCGGGTGGTCGCTGGACCGAGCCGTACGCCCGCGAGTATTTCCGCTGCGTTACGGATGATGGGATGATGATCTGGCTATACCGTGATGCTAGAGCGGGTGAGTGGTACCTGCATGGGTGGTGGGATTAAGGACAAAACCAACTACAAACAGAACGGGATCCGAGATCTCAGAAGCCTAGATACCAGTGCCTAGTAACCACGCTGCGACCTTACTAACCGCCATACCGGCGTCGTCTTAGTGACAGGAATTGCGCCATCATGGTCGGCGCGCAGTGACTAGACTCTGTGATCTGTGCCTCTGAGATCTCGGATCCCGTTCTTTTGCAGTTGTGCTTGCCTTTCGCCCGCCCCTTTCCCGCGCGAGTTTTCAGCAATGAGAATCGCACGCATCTTCGTTCTCCCCCTACTTGGCATTGCACTCCTAGCCGCCCCCGCCGCCGCCCGCGTCGTCCGGGTCGAGATCCTCACCCGCTCCGACATCGCCGGCGCCTTCGGCAACGCCGGCATCTACGAGCGGATAACCGGTCGCGTGTACTTCGCGTTCGATCCCAACAACCCGGAGAACCGGAAGATCGTCGATCTCGATCTCGCGCCGCGGAATTCGGCCGGAGAAGTGGAGGCTGTGAGCGAATTCGTGATGCTGCGCCCAAAGGATCTGGCGCGCTCGGCCGACCTCGCTGTCATCGACATCGTCAACCGCGGCGGAATCACGACCTTCATCTTCAACCTCGGCCGCAACGGCGCCGCATCGCCGCAATCCGCGGAATTCTACGGCGACGCGCTGCTGATGAAACGCGGCGTCACGATTGTCGCCCTGGCCTGGCAGTGGGATGTGCCCCCTGGCGGAAGCGCGCTCCACTTTCAGGCGCCACCGGCGGGCTCTGCCGAGCGGCCGATCACCGGACTGGTCCGCAGCGACATCACGATCGACAGCGCCACGATCTCGATCCCGCTCGGGCACAGTCTCGCGCCGACACTCGCCTATCCGGTCGCCGACGAGAACGATCCCTCGAACGTGCTTACGGTACGCGACGACCCCGTCGGTCCGCGCACGGTCGTTCCACGGAGCGAGTGGCGCTTCGCGCGCGACAGCGGCGGCACAGTCGTGAGCGATCCGCGGTGGGTCTACATGTCGGGAGGATTTGCGCCGGGCAGGATCTACGAAGTCGTGTATCGGGCCAAGGATCCGGTGGTGGTGGGCGCCGGGCTCGCCGCGGTGCGGGACATGATGTCCTATCTCAAGTACGATCCGTCGGCGGTGGCGCACGTCAGATACGGAATCGGATACGGAGTTTCCCAGACGGGGAGATTCATTCGCCACTTCCTCTATCAGGGATTCAACACCGACGAGAAAGGGCGCGTCGCCTTCGACGGTTTTTTCGCGCACACCGCCGGAGCCGGCCGCGGAAGCTTCAACCATCGCTTCGCACAACCGTCGCGAGACGCGCAGCCGTACTCAACTTTCTTCTATCCTACCGACGTTTTTCCATTCACGAGCGTCCCAAGCCTCGATTCAGTCACTGGACGTCACGCCGGCTTTCGCGATGATCTGCGCGGCTCGGGGGCTACCAGAGTTTTCTACGTCGACGGCGGCCATGAATATTGGGGACGCGCCGCATCACTCAGTCACACGACGCCCGACGGGAAACAGGATGTCGGATTTCTTCCCACCGAGCGCCGCTACGTCATCTCTTCGGCTCAGCACTCGAGTCCCGGTGCGTGGCCCGTTTCCGAGAATGCGCGCCTCAGCGGGACAAACGCATATCGCGGAGATCCGCTCGATCAGCGCCTGGCACTGAGAGCGTTGATGTCGTCGCTGATCGATTGGGTGAAGGAAGGGAAGGAGCCGCCGCCGTCACTTTATCCAACACTCGCCGGCGGGAATCTTGTGAGGGCCGCGGAAGAGCGCTTTCCCGCTATCCCCAATCTCCCGGTCGCGCGCGTCCCGCATCAACCATACAGACTCGACTTCGGACCGAGATGGCGGCATGGAATCATCGACTTCGAGCCACCGAAGGTGGGCGCGCCATACCCCGTCTTCGTGTCGCGCGTGGACTCGATCGGCAACGATCTCGGCGGAATCAGGAGCATCGAGCTGCTCGCGCCGCTCGCCACCTACTATCCGTGGCAGCTCAGAACCGGCATGGCCGCGGCAACCGACCGGCTCCTCAGCTTTCGCGGAACCTTTGTGCCTCTTCCAAGGACCGACGCCGAGCGCAGAACCTCCGGCGATTCGCGTCCGAGCATCCAGTCGCTCTACAGAGATCGAACGCGATTCATGCGGCGAGTGGACGCGGGCATATCATCACTCATCAAGCGGCGATTCCTGCTGGCGGCGGATTCCGTCGCCGCGCGAACCCGGATGAGCGACGCCTGGGAACGGTACGGGGTTATCGCGAAATAGTCGTACTACATACCGCAACTGCAACTGAACGAGAGGGGAGCTCACAGCTTTATAGCCTGATGCTCCAAGCTTCACTACGTCGGGACGTTACTTGCGCAAGTCGGGGCACAATCAACTGCCTGTACCATCACGCCACCAATAGCGTCCCGACGTTTTAAGGCTTATAGCTGACACCTTTTAGGCTCCAGCTGATCGCTCGTTCAGTTGCATTTGCAGTTACGTCCCGGGGAACCCCAGGATGCGCGCCGCCTTCACGATGCTTCTGACCCGGTTCATGACAGTGTCGGCGCCCTTGGCATCTCCTCTCCCCCTCAGCGCCTCCGACAGGACCGCCCCTGTGAATGCGTAGGTGTAGGGAATTCCGACCGAGGCGCGATCGATCCAATCTCCCTCCTTCACTAGGGCATCCGGCGCGTGATAGACATCGTTCCAGAGAGCTTTCGTGCGCTCGAGATCAACGTTGAGCCCCAGTACGTGAGGCGTCTCGGGCGTTTCCGTGATGGGATGGTCGACCAGCTTCTGTACGAAGCCCTGTGAGAGGAGATACGGCTGCAACGCGGCGGAGAGGTGGCCGCCTCCGCCAGTCGAGAGGTAGATCGGGCGCTCGGGAGATGCATCCTTGATCAGGCGGAGGATCACCAGCTCATCGCGCACGAGGTATCCGGGCTCGA
Source organism: Gemmatimonadales bacterium UBA4720 (assembly GCA_002404335.1). Taxonomy (GTDB): domain Bacteria; phylum Gemmatimonadota; class Gemmatimonadetes; order Gemmatimonadales; family Gemmatimonadaceae; genus UBA4720. Next base: position 7,031 of record DHJM01000100.1, on the reverse strand, counting down.
TCCTCAGAGTGATGTTGCCCTGCTTGAACATCTGCGGGTCGTTGATCTGTATGTATTCGGGAATCGAGTCCGCCTGGGCGAACGTCATCTTGAGCGGCGGTCCACTCGGCTTCTTCCAGGTGGTGCCGCGATATATCGCCGGTCCCTTGGCGGCGTCGTACGTCTCGATTGGGCGGCGGATCATCTGCCGCACGAACCAATCGGTGTCCAGATACGTGGTGACAGCGACGGTCACGTCTCGGCGTACGCCGTCGACTTCCTGCGCGAACCAAAGCGGGAATGTGTCGTTGTCCCCGTTGGTGATGACGATCGCGTAGGGCTCCAGCGAGTTCAGGTAATCGCGCGCCCACTGGTCGGTGAATTCATGGCCGGCCCGCGACGCGAACCGCCAGTTTGCAAAGAGCGGGATTAACGCGATGAGGAGGATTGGCGCGGCCAGCATGAATCCGCGCCGCGTCGGCCACGACGCGGCTGTGACGGACTTCTTTCCACCCGTCTTCTCCGCCGTTCGCTCTGCGCCGCCGAGCCAATATGCGAGCTGCTCCCAGGCGGAGCCCAGCCCGATCGCCGCCCATACTCCCCAGGCTGAAAAGCTCCAGATGTAGAAGTAGTCTCGATCACGGACTTCGCGCGCGACGTCGCGCAGCTCCGGATCCTGCGACCATCCGTACTTGAAGTTGAGGTAGTAGATGAGCGCGAGCGTCATCGTGAACATGAGCGGACCAAAATACCAGAACGTTTTTCGATCCCGTTCCCAGTGCACGTAGCCGCCAAGGAGCCCAAGGCCGAGGAACACGAACGCGAGCATGAACTGAAGTGCCGGCATCGTCCCGTGCGAGTCGCGCAGCCACTGCCACTTGAAGTACAACCACCACATTTCGACTTGCGCCGGGTAGGACGCGCCGCGCTCCAGCTTCGGCCCGTACTGCTCGCGGTTGATGTTCGCCATCAACCGCTGCTCTGTGAGCTTGCTGAAGGTGCAGCCAGCCTCGAGCTTCGTTTCGCACCCGGTGGGCGCGCCCTCGTTGATGCCGGGGAAGTAGGCGGCGCGCACCGGCTCGTAGATGAAAGGCGTGAGACCGATGATGAGAGCGCCGAGAGCCGCCAGTACGAGTTTCCAGCGGAGCAGTGTGCGCCAGCGGGTGATGAGCATGGCGACACCGGCGGCGGGCAGTGGCAGGAATCCGGCCGGATGATTCGAGTAGCCGAGGCCCAGGAGGAAGCAAACGAGTACGATGAGACGATCCGCGCGCGGTGAATCGGGATCTTCGATCCACTCGATGATGATCCATGAAGTGATCGTGAAAAACAGGAGCGAAATGGTGTAGACCTTTTCGTTCACCACCGATTGGTTCCACACCGTGAATGCCGTCGCACCGATGAGAGTTGCGAGGCTCGCTACAACGAGCCGCTGCCATCTCTCCGCGATCCAGCGTGCGACGATCCTCTCGGTGATCAGGAACCAGAAGCCCGCCGAGAGCGCGCTGGCGAGCGCGGCCATGATGTTGATCCTGGCGCCGTACGACACGGGGATTGGCAGTGACGCGAAGGCGTGGCCGAGGAGTATGAAAAAGGGATTGCCCGGGGGATGCGGGATGCCGAGCACTTTGACCGCCGCCATGTACTCGCCGGTGTCCCACATCGCCACCGAAGGCGCGAGCGTCAGCAGGTAGAGGACGAATACGAGCGCCGCCGCAATCGCGGCGGGGATGTACGAAGGCTTATAGCCGTTTCCTTCGAAACGGCGTGAAGGGACTGTCGTTGCCATTAGTTCAGTGAAATTTTTGTGTTCGTCGGTGGCTGAATCTTAGTCACTCGTCAGCCGGTTTGCGTTGTAATAACTGCAACTGAACGGGCGGGAGGCGTCAGAAGCATAGATGCCAGTTTGTTAGTTCACTACGCCGGGACTTAATCTCTGTGGCGTACTGGGGCAGTGCTTGTGCCCAGCACGCCAGTAGTGAAGTCGGGGCGTAGTGAACTAAATCACTGGCAACTACGCTACTCGCGCCTCCCGCCCGTTCAGTTGCAGTCATCAGTCTCCAGTTGTAGTAACCAGTTTCCCCATTGCGTTCGGTATTTGTTCGGGTATACTCCAGCTATGGGATTCGTCGAGCTGAGAGCCCGTACCGCCTTTTCATTCGGCGACGGCAGCGCCTCCCCGGAAGCACTCGCCGCCCGCGCGGCATCACTCGGCTACAACGCGCTCGGGATCACCGACACCGCCGACTTGGGCGGGATCGTCCGCTTCGGACTCGAGGCACGCCGGCAGAATCTGAAACCCATTGTCGGCGCCGAGCTCAACATCGAAGGATGTCCCGCCGCTTTTCTGGCGAGGAGCAAGGAAGGATTCAACAATCTCGCTGCCCTCGTCACCAGGTCGCGCGTGGGTGACCTCTCGACGTGGAAGAAGGGAGATGGAAAAAAGACGCGTGGACGCCCGCGCATCTCCTGGCAACAGGTAGCGGAGCGGAGTGAAGGACTGCAGGTGCTGACCGGTCCGGCGTCCGGGCCGATCGCATCCAGTCTCCGCGCCGGTGATTACAGGGGAGCGGAGCGCACACTCTGTCAGTGGCGCGACGTCTTCGGCGACAGGCTCGCGGTCGAAGTGCAGCTGCACCACACGAGCGGTAACGAATCGGCGCTTGCCTCCGCCCTGATCGAGCTGGCCGAGCGGCACAAAGTGCCGTGGGTGATCTGCCACGAGCCCCGCTACATCGACAACGACAGCCGGCTCGTTCACGACGTGCTCACCGCTCTCCGCTACAACACGACGATAGACGACGCGCTCGCGCGCGGGCTGCTGCATCCGAATGGCGAGTGGCGTCTCGCTTCTCCGGAGGAAATGGCGAAGCGGTGGAAGGGACGCGAAGCGGGGCTGGAGGAGAGCGAGCGCATCGCATCCGAATGCGACTTCAGCCTCGCCTGGGTGAGGCCGCCGCTGCCGAAGTTTTCGGTCCCCGTCGGCCACAACGACGACACGTTTCTGCGCGAGAAGGTTTTCGAGGGCGCGCGCGAGAGGTGGGGAGAGATCGATGACAAGCAGGCCTCGCAGCTGGAGCACGAGCTGAGAGTCATCGGGAAACTCGGCTTCGCCGGATTTTTTCTGGTAATGTGGGACGCGGTGAACTTCGCCAGGCAAAAGGGGATCCTCTGCCAGGGGCGCGGCAGCGCGGCAAACTCCGCGGTGGCGTACTGCCTCGCCATCACCGCCGTCGATCCGGTGCGGCACGGACTTCTGTTCGAGCGATTCCTCTCCGAGATCCGCGTCGATGGGCAGACAGAGGCCCCCGACATCGACGTGGACATCGAGCACGATCGGCGTGAGGAGGTGCTCGACTACGTCTACGGCAAGTACAACCGGGCGAACGCGGCGATCACCTGCATCATCCAGATGTATCGCGGGCCCAACGCGATTCTCGATTCGATGCGCGCATTCGGGTATCCGGTCGAGATGGCGACGAATTTCTCCAAGAGGCTTCATTGGAGTGATCCGGCCGAGGGAGCGAAGTACATCGAGGAGATTCTCGCTCCCAAGTACGGTCTCGATCTCGACAACCCGCGAGGCAAGGCGACTCTGGCGGCGATGGCGGCGTTCGAGGGAGTGCCCCGTCTTCGCTCCACGCACGTCGGTGGATTCGTGCTATCGTCGGCTCCCCTCGGTGACTACATGCCGGTCGAGCACACCACTATGGGGCGCACGATCATCCAATTCGACAAGGACGATCTCGATGCCGTCGGCGTGCCAAAGTTCGATTTCCTCGGGCTCGGCGCCCTCTCGCTGGTGAGACGCGCGTTCGACATGATCGAGGCGCGCACCGGAACGAGACCGGAGATGTACAAGCTGCCTCCCGACGATGAGAAGACGTACGACCTGATCGCGCACGGCGAGACGATTGGCACCTTCCAGATCGAGAGCCGCGCGCAGATCGCGTCGGTGCTCCATACAAAGCCCGAGCGCCTCTATGACATCGTGGTGCAGGTGGCGCTCATACGTCCGGGTCCGATCCAGGCGAATTTCGTGCATCCCTACACGGCCAGGCGGCGAGGGCTCGAGCCCGTGACGTACCTGCATCCCGATCTGGAGCCGATTCTCAAGCGTACGCAGGGAATCCCGATCTTCCAGGAACAGGCGATGGCGATCGCCATGAAGCTCGGAGGCTACTCGGCGGCGCAGGCAGATGAGCTGCGGCGAACTATGGGACATATCCGTAAAGTGGAAAAGTTGCATCGTGTGCTCGAGCAGCTGCGCGCGCGCATGGTCGAGCGCGGGGTCGAGGAACACGTTGCGGTGAAAATCGCCGAAGATCTCAAAAGCTTTGCCAACTATGGATTCCCTGAGTCGCACGCGTGGAGCTTCGCCCTCATCGCGTACGCGACCGGGTATCTCAAGGCGCACTACACGGCGGAGTTCTACGCCGGCTTGTTGAATTCGTACCCGATGGGGTTCTATCCGCCGTCGACACTCATTCATGATGCGAGGCGGCACGGGCTCAAGAGTCTTCCGCCCTGCATGCGCGACGGCGATTGGGAGTGCACCACCGAGCCGACGGAAAATCCGGACAGGCCGGCGCTCAGAATCGGCTGGCGGCACATCCGGGGGCTGGGCGAGAAATCTCTCGACGCGCTGAAAACAGCGAGGGGCTGGGACCGCTTCGCATCGATCGACGATGTGGTGCAGCGGGCAAAGCTGCAGCGCTCCGACGCGCTGCAGCTCGCGCGCGCCGGAGCATTTGGCGCCTGGGAGCCGGATCGCCGCCGCGCCGCATGGGTCGCGATGCGCGCCGTGGGAGACAGTCTCCCCCTCGCTCCGGCGCGTGTGACACCATACAACCCGCGTCCTCTCACGCGGGACGAGCTGATCTTCCTCGATTATTTCTCGGTCGGCATCTGCGTCAACGGCCATCCAATGGAGCATCTACGCGAGAAGCTGCAGATCGCGGGAGTGCTCGACTCACGCCAGCTCGAGAAGCTTCGGGGCGGAGAGTCGATCGTCACGGCGGGCCTCGTCACCATTCGGCAGCAGCCGCAAAGTGCCAAGGGCACGGTGTTCCTGCTTATGGAAGACGAGTTCGGGTTCATCAACGTGATCGTCTCCAAGAAGATGGTCGAGAAGTATTCCGAGGTGGTGAAGTTCTCGACCTTCGTGGCGGTAAAGGGGAGATTCGAGCGCGACGGAGGAGTGCGGAACGTCATCGGGCTGAACTTCCAGGAATTGAAGGTGAAGCAGATCGTCCACGCCTCTCGCGACTTTCACTAGACATCAACGAGAACGCAGCCAGCGTCGGCCGCGGTCGCCTTGCCGCTGGAGCGAGCAAGACGTTATCGTAGGCGCATGCCGCACAAGCAGCAGTCGGGACGCGCCTTCGCGAGCGACAATTGGGCCGGCGTGCATCCCGAGGTTCTGGCGGCGATGGCAGCCGCGAACGTCGGACACGTTCCGTCCTACGGCGGCGATCCCTACACGCGCGATGCCATCGCCAGAATCGGCGACGAGCTCGGCGGGGATGCCCAGGTATTTCTGGTGTTCAGCGGCACCGCCGCGAATGTGCTCTGCCTCCAGAGCATGGCGCAGTCGCACCAGGCGGTGATCTGCGCCGAGACGGCGCATGTCCACACTTCGGAGTGCGGTGCCGCCGAAAAGCATATCGGATGCAAGCTGCTCACGGTGCCTTCACCGCAAGGCAAGATCACCGTGCCGGGAATCCGGGAGCATCTGCATGACATCGGGAACGAGCACCACGCGCAGCCGCGCGTGATCTCGATTACGCAGGCGACGGAGTACGGCACGGTGTACACGCCGCAGGAGATCCGGGCGATCGCGGATTTCGCGCACGCGAATTCGCTGCTCCTGCACATGGATGGCGCAAGAATCTTCAATGCCGCGGTGAGCCTCAACGTTCCGCTGAAAGCGATCACCAGTGGCGCTGGCGTCGACGCGCTCTCGTTCGGCGGTACGAAGAACGGCCTGGTTGCGGGAGAGGCCGTGGTCTTCTTCAAGCTCGCGCTGGCGGACGACTTCGAGTTCAAGCGCATGCAGGGCATGCAGCTCTCGTCCAAGATGCGGTTCATCGCCGCTCAATTCAGCGCGCTCCTGACCAACGATCTCTGGAAGAGAAGCGCTACCCACGCTAACCGGATGGCGCAGCTGCTGGCGGGAGAGCTCGCCGGCATCAAAGGTGTCACGATCACCCAGCAGGTGCAGGCGAACGAAGTGTTCGCGACGATGCCGAAGGAGATTATCCCGAAGCTGCAGGAGCAGTGGCCGTTTCATGTCTGGAACGAGGCCAATTCCGAAGCGCGCCTGATCACTTCGTTCGACACGGCCGAGGCCGATGTCGTTGACTTTGCCGGTCTCGTCCGCGATGCGATCGGCGCCAGGGGGAAATAATGGATCTGAAAAACGCTGCAGTGCTGGTCACCGGTGGGAGCTGTGGAATAGGCCTCGAGACGGCGCGCCTCCTGCGAGCGCGCGGCGCGCGAGTGGCGATCTGCGCGCGGCACCAGGATATACTCGAAGCCGCCGCGAAAGAGATCGGCGCGCTGCCGATAGTCGCAGACGTAAGCAAGGAAGACGACGTGCTGCGAATGATCTCCACGGTGCTCAAGGAGTACAGCGATTACAACGTGCTCATTAACAACGCCGGTTTTGGCTCATTCGCCCCTCTCCTGGAGCTCACCGGAGACGAATTCTTTCGCGTGTGGGAGACGAACGTGCTGGGAGCAATGCTCGTTGCGCGCGAATCGGCGAAGCATTTCGTCGGCCGGAGTTACGGAAATATCGTGAACATCTCCTCGACGGCGGGGCAGCGCGGATTCGCCAACGGCACGGCGTACTGCTCGAGCAAATTCGCGGTGCACGCAATGACCGAATGCTGGAGGGCGGAGCTTCGACAGCACAACATTCGCGTCATGCAGGTGAATCCAAGCGAGGTTCAGACCAGCTTCGGCGAGGCCGAGTCGACGCACACGACCGCAGAAAATCCGACCAAGCTGCACGCGTCGGACGTCGGTCGGCTGATCGTGAGCATGCT
>DHJM01000086.1:426-3192 GCA_002404335.1 Gemmatimonadales bacterium UBA4720 | reverse complement strand
GCGCCGAGTCCGCGAGTGCCCAACACCGAGAGCACCGCATCGTGGCCGGGAAGGGCGTCGGCAAGCTCCGCCTCGTTCATTGGATTGCCGGAGATGCTGAGGACTTTCGCCTTGTCGGCGCCGGCGAAGGGCGAGCGCCCGAAGGTCGTGACGCTATGTCCGTGCGCGACCGCTTGGGCGACCAGCACGCCACCGGTTTTGCCCGTCGCTCCGAGTACGAAGAGTTTCATGTATGGTTGGGATTGTGAGTTGTTACGCGCGTTCCGGATCGAAGCGATTGTGAAGCGTCACCGGCGCTGCCTTTCCCCGCACTCTCATGTTGAGAAGCTCGACCCCGAACGAGAACGCCATCGCGAAGTAGATGTACCCCTTGCCGACGTGTTGACCCATCCCGTCAGCCACCAGCACCACTCCGATCAACAGGAGGAAGCTGAGCGCCAGCATCTTCATGCTCGGGTGCCGGTTGACGAATGCCGCGATGCTTCCCGAGAACGCCAGCATGACCCCGACCGCGACAACCATCGCGACCACCATCACGGAAATGTGCTGCGCCATCCCGACCGCCGTAATCACGGAGTCGAGAGAGAACACGATATCGAGGGCGAGAATCTGGACGAGGATGACTCCGAACGCTCCACTGCCGGACGGAGCTTTTCGCTCCTCGTGCACGACCTCGAGATTCTCGTGAATCTCGCTTGTCGCTTTCGCGATGAGAAAGAGACCGCCACCCAGCAAGATGAGATCGCGCCCGGTGAGTCCCTTGCCGAGTATCGCGAGCAGGGGATAGGTGAGGCCCATGACCCAGGTGATCGCGAACAGCAGCCCAAGCCGGAGAACGAGGGCCAACGAAAGCCCGAGCCGTCGCGCCGGCGATTGCCGGCCGGGCGGGAGCTTGTCGGTCAGGATCGAAATGAAGATCACGTTGTCGATGCCGAGTACGATCTCCATCGCGGTCAGCGTTATCAGGCTGAGCCAGGTCGCTGGCTCGGTAAGCAGTTCCATGTTCAATCCTCGTGGGGGTGCGTCGCGATGCTACACTGTTACAGGCTCGACGGAATACGTCGTCGGGTCCTGCCGGTAAAACCGCTGGAGCTGCGCGAACAGCGCCGGATGCTTTTTCCTGAGCGCGCGCGGACGCTCGAAGAATGCCTCGGTGATCACGGCGAAGAACTCCGCCGGATTGGTCGCGCCGTATTGGTCGAGCAGCGTCGGCAGCCCCGCGTCCGACGCATTGCGCAGCGCGTTGAACTCGGCGCTCATCACCCGCGCCCAGGCGAGATAGTCGCCGCGCGTCTCGAGCGAGGGCGTGCCGTCGCCGTTCTGATTCTCGAAATCCAGCTGATGAGCGAACTCGTGCAGCACAAGATTCTCGCCATCGGTCGGCTCGGTAGCGCCATGGCGAACCGCGTCCCACGCCAGCACCAGTGCCGCGAGCCGCTTGCCGGTGTGGCCGAGCCGGTCCTCGCCGCCCTCTTCCCAAATGCCGCCGCCGATGTGGCGCTCCTCGTGGGCAGTGTATCCCGACGGGTACACGATGACGGAGATCAGCTCGGGGTAGTAATCAGTCTCGCGATGAAGCAGGAGCAGGGACGCCTGCCCCGCGATCGTGACGCGGATTTCATCGGTCAGCTCGAGCCCGCCCGCTCCCTCGAAGTGCTTCTCCGCCAGAAATACCTGCGTGTGGCCGAGCAGCTCGGCCTGATCGGCGGGCGATAGGCGCGTGAAGATCGGGAGATTGCGCTCGAGGATCGCGCGCCAACTCGGAGGCACTGGCTGTGCGCGCAGGCGCGCGCGTCGCCGGGATTTGAACAGGTCGAACACCATCAGTGAAGATTAACGCCCGCGCTACGGTGTCGCCCGGCTCGGACACAACTTTGGCACCAGCTCGCTTACCCGCGCGACGTTGGGGTTGTCGGCATCGTGATTCTGGCGCCTCATCGTGGTCACGGCGAGCTGGGAGAGCATTCTGCAATCGAGCGCCGGATTCTCCAGCAGCGCTGCAATGACGCTCCGGTCGGTCGCGGTTCGGGAAATCTCGTCGAGAATCTCTTTCGGCGTGGAGGGATTGCCGGCGAACCAGATATCGAGTCCCATGATTGTTTGAGGGCGATGGTATAGCTCGAGCAGAACGTTGGGCGGCGTGTGATGGTGAGCGGCTAGGGCCTGGAAAAAATAATCGGGGTACGACTTGGTTCGGTACACGCGCTCCAGTGTCTCGGGACTAGTATTCGGATTGCGCACCGCTTCGAGTGCGATGTTAAGGTCGGAGGAATTGGCGAGGGTGTCGAGAAGCCCGGGACCGACAGAATCGTTGGGGAGCGCCGCCAGGAGAAATGCGCGGTCGGTCATTCGAGTGCGAATACTGCTGTCGAGCCAGGCGCGCGCGTGTCCGGGATTTGCCTTGAGTGCCGCGGTGATCGAGTCGCGGTCGCGCGAGATCTCGGCCCGGAAAGCCTCCTGCGTTTTATCCCTGCCTTTGTTCTTCGATATGTCCTGCCGTCCTCCGTAGATGTTGAATGAGCTGAGCGCGAGCGCACACGCCAAACCAAGCCACGCCCCGATTCGCCGCGAGGGATCGGTGGAAGTTCTGTAGCGGCCGAAGACGAGGCCAAGGAATCCACCGAGCGCGCCAAACATTGGAATGACGAGGAAGCCGATGCCGGCGGTGGACGATCTCGACTGGTCGATCGACCAGATTCCGGTCGCCACCGTCGCCGCGCCGATCAGGAGGCTTAGTGCGATACCGCGCGGATCCCTCCTTACCAG
>DHJM01000086.1:0-342 GCA_002404335.1 Gemmatimonadales bacterium UBA4720 | reverse complement strand
CTTCCGGCGTCCTCGCCGATCATGGGCGCAATTCTCCCTCGCCGATTACGGCCGCGATTCCATCTCCGTTGATTTCTGCGCGGGCTTTGTGGTCTCCGCATCCTGCGAGACCCGTATCTGCGGCTCGTGTAGAATGGGAATGCTCACCGACGCCGCGATGAAACAGAGATCGTGCGCCGTCTCGTGCAGCTCCAGCGCGCGCTTCTCGTCGGAGCCCGGGGCGAGCGTCACTTTGGGCCGGAGCGTCACGCTCTCGAACTTGCCGCCGCCGTCGGGGCGCAGCAGCAGCGTCCCGCTCGCCTCATCCTCGTAGGCGATGACGTTGATCTTGCTCCGCGCACA
>DHJM01000155.1:4493-9774 GCA_002404335.1 Gemmatimonadales bacterium UBA4720 | reverse complement strand
GCGTTCATCTCCGCCAGGATGTCACCGAACAGCGGAGTACTGAGATAGCGCTCGCCGGTGTCGGGAAGCATGCAGAGAACGGTCGTCCCCTTCGGCGCGCCCTTGCAGACCTCGAGTGCGGCGGCGAACGTAGCCCCGGAGGACGTGCCGACGAAGATTCCCTCGTTCATCGCGAGCTGCCTGCTCCACTGCATCGCCACGGGTCCGGCAATCGTGATGACCTGATCGACGATACCCATGTCCACGGCATCGCCTGTGAGTTTCGCGATGAAGTCGGGACTCCAGCCCTGGATCGGATGTGGCTTCCATGCCGGGTGGCGCGACTTTGGTGAGCCGTCGGACTCCCGCTCCTGCGGCGTGGCGCTGGTGAGCATCGGCGCGTCGGCCGGCTCGGAGACTACAACCTTCACCTCAGGCCGCTCCTTCGCGAGCACGCGCCCGACTCCTTTGAGCGTCCCGCCGGTGCCGAAGCCCGTCACCCAGTAGTCCAGCCGCTCACCGGCAAAATCGGCGATGATCTCTCTCGCCGTCGTTCGCGAATGGTACTCGGCATTCGCTTCGTTCTCGAACTGCCGCGTGTAGAACCATCCATTTTTCTTCGCGAGCGCGATCGTTTTCTTGACCATCCCCGTCGCGCCCTCAGCGGCGGGGGTCAGAACGACCTTTGCTCCGAGGAAGCGCATCAGCTTGCGCCGCTCGATGCTGAAGGACTCCGCCATCGTGACCACGAGTGGATAGCCCTTCTGCGCGCACACCATTGCGAGTCCGATGCCGGTATTGCCGCTCGTCGCCTCGACGACGGTTTGTCCGGGCTTGAGCTTACCCGTACGCTCGGCGTCCTCGATGATGCCGAGGGCGAGGCGATCTTTCACCGAGCCAAGCGGATTGAACGCTTCGATCTTGACGTAGAGGTTGACGTTCGGCGGCGCGAGCTTGCCGATTTTGACAACAGGCGTGTTGCCGACGGTTTCGAGGATATTCGCGAATTTTGTCATGGGTGGTGTGTGGTGGTTGGTCCGAAGTACCACTTCCCGCTAGCCCGAATTATATCCGCCGTGACCGCCACGGGCGCAAGGTTACCCGGGGCTTCCCTTCCTCTGCCCCGCCATCGGAGTGACCGACGCCACGATCGCTTCCGCGATCTCATCCTCGACGGTGAAGATGTCTTTGACATCCCGGTCGAACACGTCCGCCCACTGCATCACGTCGTCATCGGTGTTGCTCAGACGCGCGGTCACGCGCAGCCTATCGCCAATGCGCTCCACCGTTCCCTCGAGCACGAGACGCGCCGAGACGTTGGCGGTACTGGCGGTGTCGCTGTGACGCTTCACTGAGCGCGGGCGGCCGGGCGCGAGAACGCGCAGGCCCTCCATCCTCATCAACTTGCCTGCGACAGCATTCGTCAGGCCGGTCGCGAGATAAGCGTTCGTCGAATCGGCACCCAGATTCACGAACGGCAGCACGGCGATGACGCCGAGATTGACCGGCATGCGCGCGCCGGTCGTCGACTCCGCTTGAACGGATGAATTGCCTACCTGCAGTCTTTCGTAGGCCCCCGCGCTGACGACGATCGCGCCGACCAGGGCCAGCGCGCCGATCACCACGCGTTTTACCCGTGTTCCGTGACGCGCCATCTTCGGAGCCGACGACGCGAACGATCCGGTGAATGTCTCCGGCTCCTCCAGCGCTTCGACGAGCGCAGTCGCGGTCTGCGGACGGTCGGCGGGATCGATCGCCAGACAGCGCGCGATCAGTCGCTCCAGGCCCGCTGGCACATCGTTCCGGATCGTCGAGAGCGGCGGCGGCGGAAGCGTGAGCCTCGCCGTCAGCATCGCGCGCGGACCGAGATTCGCGAAGGGAGCGGCGCCGGCGAGCATCTCGTACGCGGTGATTCCGAGCGAATAAATATCCGCCCGCCCATCGATGTCGGGATCACCCGCCGCCTGTTCCGGCGCCATGTAGAGAATGGTACCGAGCGACATCCCCGTGTTCGTGAGCCCGGCGCCCTTTTCGCCTGACCTGCGCGCGGACGACAGCGCTTTCGCGACGCCGAAGTCGGTCACGGTCGCGGAACCGGCGGCCAGAAGAACGTTGCCGGGCTTGATGTCGCGGTGCACGACGTCGTGCTCGTGCGCGAACGCAAGCGCGCGCGCCACATCCTTCATGATGCCGAGTGTCTCGCGCACACCGAGCGTGCGGCTACGGCGCAGCTTGATGTCGATCGACTCGCCATCGACGTACGGCATCACAAAATACGGAAGTCCGTCCAACTCTCCCGCTTTGAGTATCGGGACAATGTGGGGGTGCTGCAGCCTCGCGACCGTCAGTATCTCGCGACGAAAACGCTCAGCCGATACGCTCGCCGCCAGCTCAGGCGGGAGAATCTTGATGACGACCTTGCGAGCCAGATCATGATCCTCGGCCACGAACACGTGAGCCATGCCGCCGCCAGTGAGCTCACGCTCAATGGTGTAGGATCCGCCAAGAGCGGAAAGCAGGCGATCGGAGATTGAGGACATTGAGGAGTTAGGGTCTGCAAACCTGTCAGTCTATTAGATAGCAGAAGGGGGCAGAAGGTTGGCACCCGCGTTAGATGGCACACAGACGGGATTAACGTCCAGCCGAGGCGCGCGTCTACTATACAGCACGCTGCGAGGGAGAACATGCGTATCACAAAACTGATCGGAATGGCCGCGGCGATGCTTCTGAGCGTCGCACCCGTTGGCGTATTTGCGCAGAAAACCGGTGCGAAGACACCGGCGAAAACAGTTATAGCGCGCTCCGATGTACGCGAGCTCCCCGCCGACCAGCAGATAATCCAGGCATTGAACCGCCTCACCTTCGGCGCGAAACCCGGCGACATCCTCAAGGTTCGCGCGATCGGTCTCGACAAATGGATCGATCAGCAGCTCCAACCCGAAAAGATCAACGATGACGCGATGAGCGCGTTCGTCCGGAACTATTCCGCGCTCGACCAGAATCAGAACGATCTCCTGAAGCAATACGCCGAACAGCAGCAACAGCGCAGAGAAGTGAAGCGCGACCGCGCGGATACAACGCAGGGAATGACAGCAGATGAGACGGCGCAGATGCGTCAGCAGCAGCAGCAGCAGGGCAATTCGCGCCGCCAGGTGGTGACACAGCTCCAGTCATCGCGCGCGGCGCGGGCGGTAGCGAGCGAGCGGCAGCTCCAGGAAGTCATGACCGATTTCTGGGAGAACCACTTCAACATCTACGCGGCGAAGGGCGCGCCCGAGCCATACTACCTCGTCGATTTCGATCAGAACGTCATTCGCCCACGCGCGCTCGGGAAATTCCGCGACCTGCTCGAAGCGGTTGCGCAGAGCCCGGCGATGCTCTTCTATCTGGACAACGCGCGCAGCATGGCTGACAGCAGTCGGCCGACGCTCAATGCACAGAACGAGTTCCCCCGGGCTCGGCCGCTCGGCAGAGGCGGATTTGGCGGCATCATGGGAGTCATGCGGGCCGGGCAGCAGAGACAACGGCAGCAACAACAGCAGCAGCAGCGAAAGCGCCAGGGGCTGAATGAGAACTACGGCCGCGAGCTGCTCGAGCTGCACACGCTGGGCGTCGACGGTGGATACACACAGCAGGACGTGATCAACGTCGCGCGCGCCTTCACGGGCTGGACGATCAAGCCTCCCGCACAGGGCGGCGGCTTCATTTTCCGTCCGCAGGTGCACGACGCGGGCGAGAAGCTGGTGCTCGGCCACAAGCTCGCCGCGGGCCGCGGGATGGACGACGGCGAAGATGTACTTGACATTCTCGCGAAAAGCCGGGCCACGGCGCATTTCATATCATTCAAGCTGGCGCGCCGCTTCGTGAGTGACTCTCCATCGAAGGCGCTAGTCGATCATGCCACTCAAGTCTATCTCGCGACCGACGGCGACATCCGCGAGGTTTTGCGCTCGATCATTACGTCGCCCGAGTTTTTCTCGCAGCAGGCGTTCCGCAGCAAGGTGAAATCGCCGTTCGAGGTAGTCGTGAGCGCGATGCGCGCTCTCAACGCCGCGCCCGACAGCACGCCGCGCACCGCACAGGTGATTGCGTATCTCGGAGAGCCGATCTTCGGACACCAGGCGCCCAACGGGTGGCCCGAGACCGGCGAGTCGTGGATGAATACGGGCGCGATTCTGAATCGAATCAACTTCGGAATGGCGGCCGCGGCCGGACGTCTGCCCGGCGCCAACATCCGCGCGTTGCCCGCGCTCGACACGATCGGCTCGGCGCCGCGCGACAAGCAGGTGGAGGCAGTCGTCGCGACGATACTGAACGGAATGGTGTCTCCCGATACGCGCGCGGTGCTGCTCTCGGGCGAGCATCCGATGCTCGCCAATGGCGCGGGGGCGAAGGGAATACAGAACATGGCACCCGCCGAGGCAAATCCTGATTCAGAGATGTCGGGAGAAGCAATGGCGGACGGTGCCAATGGACAGAATGCAGCGCGCGCTCGGCGCAATCAGAATCAAGGCGGGAAAGGCGGAGCGCTGCAGGGCCGTGGCTTTGCAAACATTCCGCAGCTCACCGGACTCTCGCAGATCGTGGGTCTCGCGCTGGGCTCGCCGGAGTTTCAGCGGCACTAGGAGAAGAACATGGAACGCAGAGCATTCATGAAGTCGGGCGCACTGGCGCTCGTGACGATGGGATTGAGCCCGAGCTTTCTCCGGCGCACGGCATTCGGGATGGAGCTGGCCAACGCGCCCAAGGGAAAGGTGCTGATCTGTCTCTTCCAGCGGGGAGCCGCTGATGCGCTCAACATCGTCGTCCCGCATGGCGAGCGGGCGTACTACGCGATGCGGCCCTCCATAAACATTCCCCAGCCATCTCGGAGTAGCCCCGGCGGAGCGATCGATCTCGACGGATTCTTCGGACTGCACCCTGCGCTCGCGCCGCTCAAGCCTCTATACGATCGAAAAATGCTCGCGCCGATTCACGCGGTGGGCAGTCCGAGCACGACGCGCTCGCACTTCGATGCGCAGGACTACATGGAGACGGGCACGCCCGACAACAAGGGAACGGCGGATGGCTGGCTCAATCGCTATCTCGCCGTGAAGGGAACGTGCGACGAGTGCAACCTCGCCAAGACTCCCTTCCGCGCCGTATCACTGACGCCGCAGACGCCGCGGATTCTCGAAGGGCCAAGTGCGACGGTCGCGATGAACAGCCTCGACGAGTTCAGCGTGCGCGCCACCGGCAGCTCGGCGGAGCGTCTCGAAGCATTGTACCGCACGGGATCCGCCGATCTCGTGCACGGAACAGG
>DHJM01000155.1:568-4487 GCA_002404335.1 Gemmatimonadales bacterium UBA4720 | reverse complement strand
TCGCAGTTCGGGCAACGGCTGCTGCAGATCGCGCAGCTGATCAAGGCCAACGTCGGACTCGAGATCGCGTTCGCCGATGTCGGCGGCTGGGACACGCACGTGAATCAGGGAGGGGCGACGGGTCAGCTGGCGCAGCGGCTCGACGATTTCTCCAGATCGATCGCGGCGCTCGTCACCGACCTTGGCGACAGGATGGACGATGTCGTGATTCTCACGATGTCAGAGTTCGGACGGATGGCGAGAGAGAACGGAAATCGCGGGACGGATCACGGTCACGCCGGCGCGCTGTTCGTGATCGGCGGGCATGTGAAGGGCGGCAAGGTGCACGGGAAGTGGCCGGGTCTGGAGCAGGAGCAGCTCTATGAGGGCCGCGATCTCGCGCTCACGACTGACTTCCGTTCGGTCTTTGCCGAAGTCGTGCAAGATCACCTTGGCGCGCGTTCTCTCGATCGCATCTTCCCCGGCTTCGCTGCTTCCCCGCGCGATTTCGTTGGTCTCGTGTAGGCAGACATCGCATCGCGCCATGCAGGCGATGTATCAGCGAGGTGGCACACACTCCGACATCACTTGCTCGCAGACATTGAGCCTGCTGAGGGTGCGTGCACGACCGTGAGAAGGAATAGGCCGCCGGTCGCAGACCGTGCAGAATGCTCAACGCCAGGTGCGAGGACGAGCACGTCTCCCATGCTCAGCGGGTACGCGCGGCCCAATGCCTCAAAGAGGATCTCGCCTTCGAGGATGTGTACGGTGACCGGACCCTCGGTGCTATGCGCAGGCAGTTCTCCCCCAGGCGCAATGCCGATGATGGTAAGCCGCAGCGGTCCTTCCTTCACGAGTGTGCGCGCGCTCCGTCCATGCCGGGCGAGGAGCACGGGGTCAATCATCCGCTCGTCCCGGGTTAGATGCCGGACGAGGACTTCGCCCTCAATGGTGCGGTTCATCGATGACATGGTAGCGCCTCTCGAATGTATTAGTTGTAGAAAGCCTCGAACCGACGCTTCGCGTCGTTAGAACTTGAAGATCTTACCGAGCGCCTTGCTGATTTTCTTGCCGAAATCGTTCGACCAGTCGCGCTGGTTCTGCCAGTCTCCGTTGTTTTGATCGTTGCCCGTGTCGGGGCCGTGCTCGGGGCACGGGATCGTCGGTAGCTCCCGCTCGGGCTTGTAGTATTCGTTGCGCGACACCGGGCACCATTCGGTCGCCAGGTATCCGGTCGTCGGATCGATGATGCGCTCCACCATTCCGACCGGCGGGTTCCATGCATTCGGTGATGCGTACTCGCGCCAGCCATTCTGGTAGAAGTCGACCCACGCGGGCGCGGCGAGCCTGCCGCCCGATGCGTCGCCGCTGATCGGGGCGGGATTGTCGAAGCCGAACCAGAACGCCGCGACGATTGTCGGCGTGTAGCCGACGAACCAGACATCCGTGCCGCTGTTGGTCGTTCCCGTCTTGCCGGCAACGAGTCCTTTCACGCCATCATCGCGCACGACCTTGCCGGTGCCGTAGTCGACGACCGACTGCAGCATCGACGTCACCTGATAGGCATCGCGAGGATCCATCACCTGGACGGGATTCCGCTCGGGCTCCGGAGAAATCCAGATGGGAATGCCGTCGGAGGTGGAGATGCTTTTCACGAGCCACGCAGTGACTTTGTGTCCACCGTTGGCAAATGGCGCGTACGCAGTGACGAGCTCGATCGGCGTCACTTCGACAGAGCCGAGCGCCATCGACGGGACGTTGGGAAGCGCGCTGACAATTCCATTCTTGTGCGCGGTCTCGATGATTCGCGGAATGCCGACTGCCTGACTGACGCGCACCGTCGCGGCGTTGGCCGACTTGATCAGCGCCTTCCTGAAAGTGATGCGTCCGAAGTATTCGTCGCCGTAATTGGATGGCGACCAAACGTCGCGTCCCTGAATGATGTCGATGGGATCGTCATCCACTTCGGATGAAGGCGTATATCCCGCGGCCATCGCCGCGGCATAGACGAAAGGCTTGAACGCGGAGCCGGGCTGGCGATGCGCGAGTAGCGCGCGGTTGAAGTTGCCGCGCTCGTACTGTCGTCCCCCGCTCAGCGCACGGATTTCGCCGGTCCGTGGATCGATGCCCACCATCGCGCCCTGTATCAGAGCGCGACGACCCGTCTCCGACTGGATCGAGGCGGCCTGGCGTCGAACCGCGCGGTCGGCCGCGATCTGGGCGTTGCGATCCAGTGTTGTCCGAACGGTGAGATCGACGATGTCGGCGCTTCCGCTCTGGATGACCGAATCGACTGTTGCGCGCACCGCATCGAGCGCGTAGGAATCGTTCGGGTCCTGGGGCTTATACTCATCGCGTGCGATTCGGAGCGGCTGTGCCTGGAGTCCCGGCAGTCTGTTGGCCGAAACGTAGCCTTCCTTGACCATGAGACTCAGCACGAGATTCCGCCGAGTGAGCGCGCGGTCCGGGTGGCGGCGCGGGGTGTACGCCGACGGCGCTTTCGGAAGCGCGGCGAGCATCGCGGCCTGGGGCAGGTTCAGCTGACTGACGCTTCGACCAAAGAGATCTCTGCTCGCTGCCTCTACGCCGTACACGCCGTTGCCCATGTAGATGACGTTGAAGTACAGCTCGAGGATCTGCTGCTTGGTGAGAGAACCCTCGATCAGACGCGACAGCCTGAGCTCTGCCAGCTTCTGACGGAGCGACCGGGGCGGATACTTTCGAACCGCGAAGGTGTTGCGCGCCACCTGCATCGTGATGGTGCTGAATCCTTCGCGCGTGCGCCCGGCTTTCAGATTCGTGATGAGGGCGCGGGCGAATCCGCGCCAGTCGAGTCCGCCGTGCTGGTAGAACCGGCGGTCTTCGGTCGCGATGAAGGCCTGCTGAACGAACACTGGGACGGATTTGAGAGGAACGTTGATGCGCCGGACGAGCTGCAGCCGCCCCATGAGGCGGCCGTAGCGATCGAGGATGCTGCCGCCTTGATCGGGCGCGAAGGTCTGGATGGCGCGAGGCGTCGGGCAGCCGTCGAAGCCGCACGTCACCAGCCACACATCCGTGAAGTAAACCGCTAGAATACATGTTGCGAACAGGCCGAGCAGGATCGCGCGCCGTCTCGCCTTTATCTCCAACAGTACTCGGGAAAAATGTATCGTTCTGTCCTCGTCTCTTTCGTTTTCGTTGTGTCCGCTTGCAAGGTTGGTGCGAATTCGGCTTCCGCCGCGAGCTCACCGTCCGCCACGAACAGTAATGGCGCCGTCTCGACTACCGTCGCGAGCGTGCCGGGTGAGAATGCTGGTACATCAGACACCTCACGCGCCGCAACGGGTCCAGTTTCCACTACGGAAAGTCCAGCGGCTGGTTCCGCTGCCAATACGGCGGGCCTGGCCGCCGCACCAGCCTCAGGCGCTACGCAATCAGGTACAGCAAACCCGAATCGCGTTCCCAATGAGATGGGACGAATAATGGTGCTGGAATATCACTTGATCACCGACCACAATGGTGATTACGCGCGCGAGCGCGGCCAGTTCAGGAAGGATCTGGAGCTTCTCTACAGTCGCGGTTACCGGCCGGTGAACATGTCGGATGTGCTGGACAAGAAGCTTAATCTTCCGAGGGGATTGTCACCGGTGGTCTTTGTTTTTGATGACGCCTCTCCCGAGCAGTTCCGCTACATCGACAACAACGGGACGCTCGAGATAGATCCGACCAGCGGAATGGGGATCTGGCTCGATTTCAAGAAGACTCACCCTGACTGGAATAACAAGGCCGTCTTCTGTCTTCTCAACGGGGCGAACGCTGGACACAACTTCTTCGGCGACCGCGGAATCCAGGGGCAGAAATCGAACTGGAGATTCCGGAAGGTGAAGTGGCTCGCCGACAACGGGTTCGAGCTGTGCGATCACACGGTGTGGCACGCGCAGCTGAGCAAGTTCTCCGA
>DHJM01000155.1:0-459 GCA_002404335.1 Gemmatimonadales bacterium UBA4720 | reverse complement strand
TACAAGATCAGATCGATGGCGCTGCCGCAGGGGTTGTGGCCGAAGAATCGCGCGCTGGCGAGCAAGGGATCGTGGACGAATCCCAAGACCGGCAAGACCGTGAGCTACGAGTGGCCGGTGGTGTTCGAGGTTGCTGGTGGGCCGATGCGGAGCCCGTACGATCCGGCTTTCAACCCCGGCATGACTCCGCGCATTCAGGTGATCGGGAACGCGATCGGGGCCATGATCGACAAGCTCGAGAAGTCGGGCAACGCATACATCTCTGACGGCAATCCAGCGGTCGTCGCGAAGCCTCCAGCCGGTACTACCGCAGTAAACACGGCGAAGAAGTAAGCGCGCGGCTACTGACCTTGGCACCGGTCAGTCGGGTGAGGGTATCCTCTTCGGGAGCTCTCGCCTGCTGCTCGCCTTGCGGCTCGCTGCACCGCGCCGCCTTGCAGCGGCGCTGGCTGCGGCCGC
>DHJM01000142.1:4419-4601 GCA_002404335.1 Gemmatimonadales bacterium UBA4720 | reverse complement strand
TCGCGCACCCATTTCGCGCGCGCCTCGATCAAAACCGATCCGTGCTCGGCCATGGCGGGCTCCCAGACCGCGACCTGCTGCTCGTTGTCGGCGGATCCCCGTCGCGCCGCGTTTCGGAGCGCCGCGTTTCGCCGCGCGAGATTGGCGCGGTACTTCTGGAGCGCCTGGAGATACTTCCTGTC
>DHJM01000142.1:3466-4340 GCA_002404335.1 Gemmatimonadales bacterium UBA4720 | reverse complement strand
CTCACCAGCTCCAGATCGCGGGGCGAGAACATCACGGAGGGGAGTGCACCGAGGGCGCTGGCTAGGCGGCGAATCTCAGTCCCATCGTGCAGGACTTTCTTGCGTTTGGTATTGCGGTCGAATCCGACGGAGAGGTCGCGTCCCTCCGGAGTGTGCGCGTGCGCGGCGATGTGGAATCCTGTCGTGTCGAACCGGGTCAGGTCCTGGTCGCGGGCGTCGCGGATGGAGCGCAGGATCTGGAGGTAGTAGATCGCCTCCAGGAGATTCGACTTTCCGTGACCGTTGTCTCCGACGACGACGGCGCCCTCTGGCGGCAGCTCGAGATCAATACGCTCGAGATTCCGGAAATCGCGAATCGCGATGCGGTCGAGCCTGATGCGATCCCGGGTCCCGTCGTCCGGTGCCTGACTGGCGGCGGCAGCGGCGGCGGCAATGATGCTCATCTGCCCTTGAACGCGGGCGCGCGCTTCTCCAGGAAGGCGCTCATGCCCTCGCGCATGTCGTCGGTTGTCGCGAGCAGGCCGAAATGGTTTGCCTCGAGAATCAGACCTTCGTCGAGCGACATCTCGAGTCCGCGTTCGATCGCCTCGATGCAGAGCGCGATCGCGAGCGGGCCATTCGCGAGAATCGTCTTCATCATCTCTTTCGCTGCGCTCATTAATTCTGCTGGCGGTGTAACTTTGTTGACGAGACCGATTCTGTACGCCTCGGCCGCATCGATCGTCTCGCCGGTCATGAGGAGCTGCATCGCGCGCCCCTTCCCGACCAGGCGCGGGAGGCGCTGGCTCCCTCCGTACCCGGGCAGAATGCCGAGCTTGCTCTCGGGCTGTCCGAATTTTGCGGCGTCTGATGCGATGCGGATGTGGCACGCCAT
>DHJM01000142.1:1082-3282 GCA_002404335.1 Gemmatimonadales bacterium UBA4720 | reverse complement strand
GCGACGCGGTCCGCAACTTCCAGCGTCAGGAATTTGAAGGGCATTTAGGAGGGTTTGTTGGTAGATTTGCCGGCATCCGTCGAGCGGCGGCGACCGCTCAAATCTACGCAGAAGCTTCGCCCCTGGGCGATGGGATAAATGACGCAGAAGTGGATCGTCCGCGAAGGCTCGAAGACGAAAGGATTCCGTTACAAGGGGTCGAGCGGGAGCGCGATAAAGAACGCGGCAGAGCTGGAGCGCTTCAATTCGCTCCGAATTCCGCCGGCGTGGCGCGACGTGCACATCTCGACCCTTCCGCGCGCCGCCATTCAGGTGTGGGGGTTCGACGCGCGCGGCCGGAAGCAGTACAAGTATCATCCGCGCGCGGTGCAGAAGGGCGAGCTGCGGAAATACTATCGAGTGCGGCAGATGGCCCGCGATCTGCCCGCATTGCGGGCGAGAATCCAGCGCGATTTCCACCGCCAGGGTCTGACGAAGGAGGAAGTGTGCGCTGGAATCGTTCGGCTCATCTCACAGGGGTTCTTTCGCGTCGGCAGCGAGAAGTACCAGAAGGAGAACAACACCTTTGGCATCACTACGATGCGCAAATCCCACGTCCTCGTCCTCGATGACAACACCGTTGAATTCGAGTACGTCGGCAAGAGATCGATCACGCAGCGGAACGTCGTTGATGGTAAGGACCTCGTGCGCTTCATCACGGAGCTCCTCGGGACGCCCGGGCCCAGGCTGTTCAGATATCGCGAAGACGGGAAGTGGCAGAATGTCGATTCACGCGACGTCAACGACTACATCGAGCGGATCGCGCACTTCCCATACACGGCGAAGGATTTCAGGACCTGGGGCGGAACGCTGCGCGCCGCGACGGTGCTGGCGGACCTCGGGAAGGGAAAAAGCCAGAACGAGCGGAAGAAAAATGTCGTCACCGCGGTTCGGCTCGTCGCGTCCGAGCTCGGCAACACACCTACTATATGTAGGAAGTCGTACGTGCATCCGGTGGTGGTGATGAAGTACCTGCGGAGCGGGACGACAATCTCGCTTCCTGTGCGGGCGAAGGCTGCTGGTTCGAACGGAGCTGGATATGCACCCGAGGAAGAAGCCCTGATTTCCTTTTTGGACGAATATTTCCCTGAGCGGAGGAAGGCGATCCGTGACGAATAATAGAACTGCAAATTACTCCGAGGATGGAGCGACGAATGAGTGAAGCCCTTCTCTCAGAGGATGGCGCCCCCGTGACGCCGCTATTCCGCATGTCGACCGCGATGAAGCACGTCCTGGCAATCGACCAGGGCACGACCGGAACTACGGCGCTGGTGATCGCCTCCGATGGCCGCATCGTCGGGCGCGGGTACCAGGAGATCACGCAGCACTATCCGCAGCCCGGCTGGGTCGAGCACGACGCCGAGGAAATTCTCGAGCGCACGCTCCTGGCGGCGCGCGAGGCGATCGCGGCGAGCGGAGTGAGTCCCGACGTGATCGGCATCACCAATCAGCGGGAGACGATCGTCGTCTGGCACCGCGACACGGGAAAGCCGCTCGCGCGCGCGATCGTGTGGCAAGATCGACGTACTACCGACCGGTGCGCAGAACTAAACAGTAGGCGAAGCTTCATCGCGGAACGCACGGGACTGCGCCCCGATCCGTATTTCTCGGCAACGAAGATCGAGTGGCTGCTAAAGAAGCCCGAGATCGCCTTCGTCGCGAGAAACGGGAGACTGCTCGCGGGCACGATCGACACCTGGCTGATCTGGAAGCTCACCGGCGGTCGCGTTCACGCCACCGATCCCACGAACGCGTCGCGCACTCTGCTCTTCGACATCAATCGATTGAAGTGGAGCAGGGAGCTGTGCGACATCTTCAAGATCCCAATGGAAATCCTCCCCGAGGTTCGTCCTTCGGCCGGTGATTTCGGAAAGACTGTGACCTCGTTCTTCGGCAAATCCATTCCGATTACCGGAGTCGCCGGCGATCAACAGGCCGCGCTCTTCGGGCAGGGATGCTTCGTCGCGGGGCAGGCGAAGAACACGTACGGCACCGGCGCGTTTCTGCTGCTCAACACGGGGAGCGAAGTGCCGCGCGCGGGAGAAGGACTGCTCGCGACGGTCGCGTGCGACGCACAGGGCGGAGCCGCGTACGCACTCGAGGCGTCAATCTTCGTCGCCGGCGCCGCGATCCAGTGGCTGCGTGACGGACTCGGCATCCT
>DHJM01000142.1:0-962 GCA_002404335.1 Gemmatimonadales bacterium UBA4720 | reverse complement strand
GCGCCGAACTGGGAGCCGAGGGCGCGCGGGACTATGCTGGGCCTCACTAGAGGGACGACGCGCGCGCACCTGGCGCGCGCGGCGCTCGAGGCGATGGCGTACGGATCGGCAGAGATGCTGGCGGTGATGGCAAAAAGGGGCAAGGTCAAATTCGAATCCATGCGGGTTGACGGCGGAGCCTCGGCCAACAACTGGCTGCTGCAATTCCAGGCGGACATTCTGGGCATTCCCGTCGAGCGGCCCGACATGGTGGAGACGACGGCGCTGGGCGCCGCGGGTCTCGCTGGAATCGCGGGCGGAGTGTGGAGCGACGCGGCCGAATTCATCGGCACGAGACAGTTCACGCGCTTCACGCCGGCGATGCCGAGGGAATCGGCGGATGGGTTGATGGCCGGGTGGCAGCGCGCGGTGAGAGCCGCGCTGGTCTGGGCGCGCGACCCGGGAGACGCCGACGCGGCGAAGAAGAAGAAACGCCCGGGCTCCGCAAAGAAGGCGGCGTCAAAGAAGCGGGCTTCGGCTAAGGGGAAGGTGACGGGGAAGGGGAAGGTGTCTGGGAAAGCGAAGGCGATGGGGAAGTCGAAGGCCAACGTGAAGGGGAAGGGTAAGGCGGGCGCGAGAAGCGGCCGCAAGTGAATCACCTTCTGAGCGTGTGCCTCGCGATTAATCTCGTTTATGCCCAGACGGCCGTCGTCCACGACAGCTGGTTCGGGATCGACAAGATCAAGCACTTCTTCATGTCGGCGTTCATCGAGAGCGTTTCGTACAGCGCGTTACAGGCTGCGCGCGTGAGCCATCGTTCCGCGATGGCGGGCGCGATCGGAGTGACGGCGGCTTTTGGCGTTGGCCGAGAGATCCACGATTCGCGGAATCCGAACAACCACTTCAGTGTGAAGGATCTGACGTGGGACGCGCTTGGAGCGGGCGCGGGCGTGGTTCTGTTGTCGCATACTATAAGGTAGGGC
>DHJM01000171.1:4859-5305 GCA_002404335.1 Gemmatimonadales bacterium UBA4720 | reverse complement strand
GAGATCGAGAAGGCGCATCCCGACGTGTTCAACATTCTGCTCCAGATCCTCGATGACGGTCGACTCACCGATTCACAGGGGCGAACCGTCGATTTCCGGAATTCCGTCATCATCATGACGTCGAACATCGGGAGCACCTACATCCTCGAGCACACGGGCGACGACCGCGCGGTGGTCGAGGCCCAGGTCACGAACGCTCTCAGGCAGCACTTCCGTCCCGAGTTTCTCAATCGCGTCGACGACATCATCATCTTCCGTCCCCTTGGCAAGCCGGAGATCGAGCACATCATCGACCTTCAGCTCGCGAGGCTGGAGAAGTTGCTGGCCGACAGAAAGCTCACCTTCGAGCTGACGCCAGGTGCGCGGGAAATCCTTGCCACCGAGGGCTACGATCCCGCCTTCGGCGCGCGTCCCCTGAAGCGCGCGATTCAGCGGTTGCTGCAGAA
>DHJM01000171.1:0-4737 GCA_002404335.1 Gemmatimonadales bacterium UBA4720 | reverse complement strand
GCGGCGGATGAACAGTACATCCGCAACGCGCTCGATCTCGCCCGCGAGGCGGGGAAGCGGAACGAGGTGCCGATTGGGGCGGTGATCGTTCGCGATGGGTCGATAATCGCCGGGGCGAGCAATCGAACTGTGCGCGACCAGGATCCAACAGCTCACGCCGAGCTGTTGGCGATACGCGAGGCGTCGTCGAAGCTCGATCGCTGGAGGCTGGACGACTGCACGCTGTACGTGACACTCGAGCCGTGCGCTATGTGCGCTGGCGGTATCGTTCTTTCCCGCATGAAGCGAGTTGTGTTCGGGGCGTGGGACGACAAAGCGGGAATGGCCGGGTCGGTGGAAGACCTGCTTCGGCATCCTCGGCTCAATCACCGACCGGAAGTGAGAGCGGGCGTCCTTGCCGCGGAATGCGGAGCGCTCCTCGAGGAGTTTTTCAGACGCCAGAGAGTTGAAGAAGGTTCGGCCGCCGGGTAGTTTGCGAGGCTGCAGGACAGGTGGCCGAGTGGTTGAAGGCACCGGTCTCGAAAACCGGCATACCGGTGAACCCGGTATCGAGAGTTCGAATCTCTCCCTGTCCGTTTCTTCTCTTGCGTGACGCCGCTATTGGTGCGGAACGCGGTTGCCGGATTTTTGTCCACCCAACGGAAAGCAACGGACAGTAGCAGCTTGCGAAGTTCTTTGTCGCTCGCCCGATGCCAGGGAGATGAAGGAGTTATTCGTGGATGTGCGGAAACACATTAAAAGTGGGAGTGACGGCGTCGAGGCATCGCACCGTATTGTGAATGCTTGTTAGCTCCGCGATATCGATCCCGCCGTTTTCGCCAACCCCAGCACATACTCGCGTGGCGACGTCATCCGCATCGGGAACTCCTCGAACGGAGGCTCGATTCCCGAGTCGAACCCGCGAGCCACGCCAAGCATAAGCGCCGCAAAACTCTTCTCCAGCTGATCCTGAGCTGCCTTCCACTGCGCTTCCAGGGCTTCCTCGGGTACTTCCGTTACCGCGAACTTCTTCCCGAACACGTCCTCGAACAGCTTGACCGCATCCCGCTGACTTAACTCCACGGAGCCACCGAAGGGAATCGTCGCCTTCGATGCGAATGGCCGCGAGAGTGACTGTACGGCAAGCTCCGCCACATCCGCTACGGCGATGTATCTGATCTTGTGTGTGCCCGAACCGTAGACTCGAGCCGTGCCGGCTACGGGATCCGCGAACAGCATCGGGCCAAGCCAGGTCTCGAAGAAGAGTGATGAATGCAGAATCGTGTAATCCAGTCCGCTCTTCTTGAGGTGCTTCTCCACGCCCCGTTTGGCGCGCGCCAGAGGAGCATCGGGCGAGTAGTCGGCGTCGAAAGAGACGAATACGAACTTCTTCACACCAGCCTTCCGCGCGGCGTCGATGAGCGACTTCGTGCCCTGGCCGTCGGTCGCCTCACAGGAATCGCCTGGCTGCGCAGTGGTAACCGATGTCACGCTGGAGATCACGGCGTCAACACCCTTGCATGCCGCTGCCAGCGTGGCCGGTTGCTTCAGATCAGCAACGACTATTTCCGCGCCGGCTTTCCGGAGACGGTCGACCGTGTCGGGCTTCGATGTCGCGCGCGTCATCGCCCTCACCTTTTCACCCCGCGCGAGGAGGCGCCGGGCGATCTCGCCCCCCAGAACACCGGTGGCACCAGCGACGAGAATCATGTATGTACTCCTAGGGATTAATCGGACTCTCCAAGATGATTCAGGCCGGTTCGGGGGGCAAATCCATCCTCGCGGAGCGTTACGAGCTCATCCGCGAAGTGGGACGCGGCGGCATGGCCATCGTGTATCTGGCAGAAGACCAGAAGCACGGGAGACAAGTTGCCGTGAAGGTCCTCGAACAGGAGCTATCGGCGGCAATCGGAGCCGACCGTTTCGCACGTGAGATAAAGCTCGTCGCGCGCCTGCAGCATCCGCACATCCTGCCGCTCTACGACTCCGGGGACGCAGACGGCGCCCTGTTCTTCGTCATGCCGTACGTCGAGGGCGAATCCCTTCGCGACCGGCTGAAGCGCGAAGGCTCGCTTTCGCTGGCGGAAACCGCCGGCATCATCCGGCAAATTGGCGACGCACTCGACTACGCGCACGCACGAGGCGTAGTTCACCGTGACATCAAACCGGAGAATATTCTGATGTCGGCGGGTCAGGCGCTGCTGGCTGATTTCGGCGTCGCGCGCGTCGCCGCGAAGGACGGCCTGGGAACGCTGACCGCCGTTGGGACAACGCTTGGAACGCCCCTTTACATGAGCCCCGAGCAGGCGAGCGGCGAGCCGAACATTGATGGCCGCAGCGACCTGTATTCCCTCGGCTGTGTGTGCTACGAGATGTTGTCCGGAGTCCCGCCATTCTGGGCAGAGTCGGCGATGGCGCTCATCAGCCAGCACATCGCCAAGACACCGACACGCGTGACCAGTGCGCGCGAGAGTCTGGCCGAGGATGTCGTTGACTCGGTCGCGCGGATTTTGTCGAAGGATCCCGCTGAAAGGCCATCGACGGCCGGAGAATTCGCGGCAGTCCTGGAAGACGCCGCGAACCGTGCGCGGTTGCCCTCAAAGGGCGATGAGCGGTTGAGGGCCCTCGAGCGTGACAGAGAAAGTCGAAAAGCCGTGTTCGTCCTCGATTTCACCAACATCACCGGCTTGGCTGACATCGAGTGGCTTTCCAGCGGAATTGCGGAAACTGTGGGCGTCGACCTGAAGAAGATCGCCGGGATCAGAGTGGTGGGAAGCGATCCCGCCACACGCCAGCGGGTCGGAGTCGTACGGCGGAGCGGTAGGCTGGACGCGGAGACCGCGCGCGAGCTCGGCAAGTCCGTCGGAGCCCGGTGGGTTGTCTGGGGAGGGTTTCAGAAATCGGGAGCGCGCATTCGTCTCACTCCTCACTTCGGCGACACCGAGACAGGAGAGATCGTCAGCGCGGAAAAGATCGACGGCGACATGGAGGAGATCTTCGCGCTCCAGGATCACATCGTAACAAACCTCGCCGAAGTTCTGCGGATCAAGCTCACCAGCGAGGAAGTCGAGCAAATCGAGCGGCCCCAGACGAGCAAGCTGACCGCGTATGAGCTGTACGCAAAAGGGCAGCAGGCATTTCAGTTGTTCGCCAAAGAGAGCGTGAGAATCGCTTCCGAGCATTTTCGGGGGGCTGTCGAGATCGATCCGAATTACGCACTCGCCTGGGCCGGGCTCGGTAGCCTCCTCATGCCCAAGTACATCGCGTCGGGTAGCGCGCAGGACCTGGACGAGGGGGTGAGCGCTCTGCAACGCGCGATGGCGCTCGACCCTTCAATGGGTGAGCCGTACGTCTTTCTCGCTTACATGTACGCCCGGCAGCACCGGCACGACGAGTCGATCGCGGCCGCGCGCACCGCTGTAGACCGCGATCCTGGGTCGCATATGAGCTGGTACCTGCTCGGCATATCCTTGGGATTGCGCGCGGTCGAGCGCGGAATTCCGGCCGACATGGCGCACGCGATACCTCCTCTGCTTCGCGCTGGGGCAATCAACCCTGAATTTCATCCGTCATGGATGATCGCTGGCGCCCTGTACATTCTGCGCGGCCAGTACGCGCACGCAACAAAAGTACTGGATAAGGCTGTGGCGGTAGAGAGGACCGGGACGGGCTTCATCTTTCTCGGCTCCTATGTTCAACGCGCCGCTGTGCACACCTATTCGAACGAGCTCGATGCCGCCGAACCGCTACTCGACCTCGCGATCCACAGTTATCCGGGGATGGATCACGTTTACGCCGAGACAGCGGCAGCGTACGCGTATTTCCTCCGTGGCGTTCTGGAAGAGCATCGTGGGAACAACGCCGCGGCGGAGGCGAGTTTTCGCGCGAGCTGTGAGATGGCTGAGTCGAACGATCACCGCCTCGGAGTTGGGGCTCACTGGACGAAATCGAAGTTCGGGCTGGCGCGCACCGCGTACCGCCGGGGGGATATGGCTGCGTCGGATTCCGCTCTCGCCGAAGCGAAGCGCATGCACGCCACTCGATCGAGGTTCGTGTGGGGTTGGATCATGGGCTGCGCCGATGCGGAAACATTCTACGAGGCCGCGGCGACGCATGCGGTTCGAGGCGAAACCGCTGAGTGCCTTACCGCATTGCGAGCCGCGGCTGATTTCGGATGGTCGGACATTAATCAGCTCAATCACGATCCGGCTTTTGGCGAACTGCGCGAGCGCGTCGAGATTCGGGAGCTCGGAGTAGAAGCGGCTTCGAGGGTGACGCTACCTCCGCCTGTTGGGAGCGGAGGCCTGCCCTCGTCGTGAAGCAATTGGTGAAGCACATGGATTTCCTGCGCCGCGCGATTCATCTAAGCCAATGCCCCGAGATACAGTGCAGAAGCTGTGGCGAACATTGTTGACAGCTGCGAGCATCCCGCGCGGCGAGAGGTACAGTTGGCACTCGTTCCGGCGTGCGTTTGCCAATGCGCTGCGCGACGTGCCGCCGCGTGAGCTGAAGGACCTCGGTGGCTGGAAGTCCACCGCATAGGATTGTGAAGGTGTATCTCCAGCCAAACGAGCAGGCGCAACGCGCGGCGCTAGGCAAGCCTCGCCACCCACCAATGGGCAGTAACAGCGGGCAGTAACACGAAGAATGAGCCATTGCCGCTGTTGAGCGCTACTTCAAGCCGCTGAAACCGCCTAACTTACCAGACTATTGGGACGGGTGGCCGAGTGGTTTAAGGCGCACGCCTGGAAAGTGTGT